>NZ_PCZU01000156.1:39360-70806 GCF_002887785.1 Rhodococcus sp. ENV425 | reverse complement strand
GAGCCGCGTCGGATCCGGCTCGAGCACGTAGTTGACGAACCAGCCCAGCTCCGTCGACCCGGCCAGCGCGGCGTCGGTGCTGTCGTCCTCGGCGTAGTTCGCGGCGTCGGTGAACAGTTCGACCGCCAGATCCAACTGATCGGCGTCCACCGCCTCCGTACCGTGCTCGATGTCGTCCGCGATCCCGGGCAGCACGTACACGTTCTCGTCCGTCACCTCGACCTCGAGGGAACCGTCCGTCGCCGCGTGCCGGATGTCGTCGTAGGTGCTGAGCGCCGCCAGATCGTGGTCGTGGTGGTCGGCCAGGTAGCGCGCCAGCGCCCGCTCCGTGGGGAACACGAGGATCGTCCCGTCGCGGCCGAGGAACAGCGCGTCGTCGTCGAGGTAGCAGCGCAGGGTGAACCACGTGCCGTCGGAGGCGATGATCTTGACCGGGTCGATTCCGACCGCCGTCCAGAAGCTCGTGTCCTCGTTCTCGTCCCCGTCGACGAACTCGTATTCCTCGTCCTCCGCCTCCTCGGCGGCGTCCTCGGCCTCGACGATGTTCTCCTCGGCCGCGACGAGTTCCGCCTCGGCCTCGGCGACGAGCCCGGCGTCGACCTCGGGGGACGTCACGACGGCGTCGAGCGCGTCGATCACCCCGTCCCAGTCCTCGGCGACGGCGGAGCCGACCCGGTTCCACAGCTCCCCGCCCTCGCGGCCCTCGAACGCCGCGACACCGTGGCTCAGCAGCGCCTCGATCTCCGCCCGTTCGAAGAACTTCGTCACCGACTCGAGCTCGCACACGTCGCCGAGGACGGAGACGATGTCGAACGTGTTCTGCAATTCGGCGACGGACTCCGGGTCCGCGTCGTCCGCCACCAGTTCCGGCACGCCGATCAGGTCGTACGAATGGCTCTCGTCCGGCTCGAACTCCTCCGCGGAGAGTTTCGCGACCACCGGCCAGGCCGGATGCTCGACGAGGTCGTTGTCGGCGCCGGAGCGGACGAACGCGACGAGCTCGGCCACCGCACCGAACGCGTACAGATCGTCACCGTGGCCGAGGAACGCCTCCCATTCGTCGTCGCCCTCGCGCCACCGCGGCGCCCAGAGGGTCACGACGTCGCCGTCGGTGAGACCGAGCTCGATCGGGACGATGTCTCCAGCCATGGTCGCCAAGCCTAGCCATGTCCCGGCCGAAGACATAGCTGGGCGCCGATGAGACGACCGTCACCCGAGTGCACCGCGGAGTTCCCCGAGCAGACGAGCTCGTTCGGCGGCGGCGGCCCGTGCCGCCTCGTGCGTCGTGGCCAGGATCGATGCCGCCACGTCGCGCGCGTGGAGCCCGCTCAGCGCCTCGTCGAGCCACAGCCGGGTCAGGGCGCCGTTGCCGTCCACCTCGGCCCGCACGAGGCCGTCCGGGCTCGTCGCGGCGCCCGACACCACGCCGAGTGCGGCCACACAGTCCTGCAGGGCCCCGAGCCGCGTGCGCACACCGTCCACGATCTCCGTGATCCGCTGATCGCTCGCCGACATCGCGCTCACCACCCGGTCGCCGACGGAGAGCCGGCCGTCCGCGCGTCGTCGCGGCGTGCGCGCTGCACGTCGTCGTGGGTGGGCAGTCCCAGCCGGTTCAGCAGTCCCTCCGGCATTCCCCTGCCCGCCAGCTCCTCTCGGTGCAGCGCGGCGGCCTCGAGTGTCGCGCGACGGCACAGCGACACGATCTGTTCGGCCAGTTGTGCTGCCCCGTAACGTAGTTCGCTCTTATCGATGTGCAGGTCGACGGGCAGGCCCTGTTCGGTGGTGCGCACCGAGACGGTGCCGGACCGGTTCCGGGCGGTCGCCGTCGTGATGGTCGTCTCCGCGGTGTCCATACCCGGTTGGACGCGACGCCGCGCCCCTCGGTTCCCGGCCTAGCCGGTGGGGCCGGTGGGACGGAAGAAGCCCTGGAACCCCATCCCGCTGTTCGTGGTCCGGATCGGCGACAGCTGCACCGGGTCGCCGGCCTCGACCATGAGGCCGTTTCCGACGATCATCGCGACGTGCCCGTCCCACACCGCGAGGTCGCCGGGCTGCACCGCGCTCGCCTCGACGGGGGTGCCGACGTCCTGCTCCTGCGCAAGGCGCGGAATCTGCACCCCGGCCTGCCCGTACGCCCACTGGGTCAGGCCGCTGCAGTCGAGGCCCTGCCCCGGTGCGGTGCCACCCCACACGTAGGGCGTGCCCTGCTGGGAGAGCGCGTGACGCACCGCCTCGGCCGCCGCCCGATTGGGTGCCACGGCAACGCTGCCGTCGGGCAGCCGCACCTCGGTGCCGTTGCCGCCGAAGGCCCGCAGCTCGCCGGCCGGTGAGGCGGCCGGATCGCCGGCCGTCGGTGCTGCCGGTGCGGGCTCCGAGGGCATCAGCTCCGCCATCCTGGTCGTCTGCTCGGCGAGCGACGAGGTGACCCGGGTGAGCACGTCGAGCCCGGCCGCGATGTGCTCGATCGCCGCGACCAGCAACATCATCTGCCCCTGCGGTAGCGCCGCCAGGGGAGCGGAGCGCTCGGCCAGCGTCGTGAACGATTCGATCAGCCGGGCGATTTCGGCTGCACCGGTCAGGACGGTCGTGGTCGCGTCCGCCGCGACGTCGGCGATGGCCGTCCCGCGGTCGGCGGCGGCGACGAGGTCGGCGAGCGCCCGCTCGCCGCTGCGCACGGCCGTCTCCGCCGCGGCCCCCGCCCAGTCCCACGCGAGTTCGCCCAGCGCAGCCCGGCCCACCGAGTGCACGCCGTCGACCAGTTCGGCGCACGACCGCAGCACGGCGGCCGGGTCGGTGCCGACCGCTCCGGCGCCGAACGCCGACAACAGCTCGGCCAGGGGAGCGGTGAGCAGATCCGCCCCCGGCGCCGCGGTCACCGCGGGGCCCCGTCGGCGTTCAGCCGTGCCGCCTGGGCGGCGACGACGCGTTCGTAGGCGGCCGCGGTGGCACCCGCGATGGCGCCCATGGCGTCGAAGGTGTCACCGAGACGGGTCAGTTCCGCTCCGTGGCCGCGGTGGGTGGCCGCGAACGCGGCGAGGAACTCGGCGCCGACCGGGCCGAACACCGTCCCGAGCGGTGCCGGATCGGCCGCGCGTGCGTCGGCGGCGGCGTCGTGCAGCCGCTCGCCCAGGGCCGCGGCGGTGTGCCCGAACGCCGCGATCGTCCCGGGCCGGGCGCGTACCACCTCGTGGTTGCCGTTGCCGGTGCCTGCGTCCATTCGGCCTGCTCCCCTCCGTGGAAACGGATCGTCCTTCCACCGCTTGGACGCAGCGGGCGGCGGCCCGGTTCCCTGCGGCCCCGCGGTACGGACGCCACGGGCGAGCGCGTCCCGCTGTCCCGCCACGCAGAGGGCGAATTTGTTCCCCGTCACGGGGTGTGGGACCGTGGACGCGAGCCTGCCTCACCGGGCTCCCGGACGAGGGGCGCCGTACCCGGTGTGCGACAAGACGGCCCGTCGGAGGCTGTGATGTCGTGGTTGGTTCTGGTGGTGTCCGGGGTGCTGGAGGCGGTGTGGGCCACCGCGTTGGATCGGTCCAGGGGACTCAGCCGGCTCGGCCCGTCGGTGGTGTTCGTCGCGGCGTTGGTCGCGAGCATGGCGGGACTGGCGTATGCCATGCGCCGGCTGCCGGTGGGGACGTCCTACGCGGTGTGGGTGGGGATCGGTGCGGTGCTCACCGTGGCGTTCGCGATGGCCACGGGCGAGGAGGCGGTGTCGGCGTCGAAAGTCGTGTTCCTGGGCATGATCGTCGGGGGCGTGATCGGGCTGAAGCTGGTGCACTGAACCCGTTCCGGAGGGACACCGCAACCGTCGGGGCCGGCCGCGAGGAGCACCGGCCCCGGAACCGGGCGCACGAATCCGCGCACGGCAGTGGCGGATCGGCCGTCACGGCGTGCGCGCGCCGGCGCCGTCGGGTCGTCGCGGCATGAGGAAGAAGACCAGCACCGCGACGACGAGCGGCAGCGCCGAGACGATCAGCATGGTGGTCGCGACGCCCTCGGTGAAGTCGACGCCGAGGGTCAGCCCGTGGGCGAGCTGCACCAGGTTGGGGTCGTACCCGGTGGGGCCGCCGCTGTGGGACATCGTCATCGTGACGGCGTGCTCGGCCTGCTCCGCCTCCTGGACCGAGATGCCGCGAGTTTCGGCGTCCTCGAGCACTTCTCGCCGGTAGAACGCGTCGAGCAGCAGGATGTAGACGGTCGGGCCGAGGGCGTAGCCCATCATTCCGAACGCCGGCTGGACGGCGGCGATCGACCCGGTGTTGCCGGTCTCGGCCTGCGAGAGGATCGTGTCGGCGGTCGCGGTTCCGGCCACGAATCCGCCCAGATTGCTGGTCCACGTCGCCACGACGAGCGCCGCGACCGTCATCGTCGGGGCGACCGTCGCCGCCGTCACGAGGCCGCTCAGCACGATGACCAACAGTCCGGTCACCAGCACCGGGCGCGCGGTGTGCGCGGCGATCATCCGGCCGGCCAGCACGCTCGCCGCGGCGATCACGAGCGTGCCGGGAAGGTACAGCAGTCCGACGGCCTGCGAGGACATGCCCAGCACGTAGTCGCCGAGCTGGCCGAGCACGGTTCCCAGACCGGCCGCGAGCAGGTTCACGGTCAGGACCGCGAGCACCGCGAGGACGAAGGCGCGGCGCCCGAACAGCGACAGGTTCAGGGCCGGCTCCGGCGTCCTGCGTTCGTGCCACACGAACGTCGCGGCGGCGGCGACGCTGACGCTCAGAGGCACCCAGGCGCGCGGTTCGGTGAGCCCGTCGGGCACCGCTCCGATCCCCGCCACCAGGCCGAGCAGCGCCACCCCGAACAGACTCACACCGAGGACGTCGACTCCGCCCGCGGCCCGGCGCGGTGGTTCGTCGACGAACCGGACGATCAGTGTCAGCGCGATCAGCGCGAGCGGCGGGGTGACGAGGAACAGCGATCGCCAGCCGAACGTCTCCACGACCCACCCGCCGACCGCCGGAGTGATGCCGTACAGGACCGTGTCGACGGCCATGAGGACGCCGAGAGCCGTCGACCGCAGTTCGGCCGGGACGGAGGCGGTGACGAGCGCCAGCGACAGTCCCAGCAGCGCGGTCAGCGCCAGGCCGTCCAGGAAGCGCATCAGCAGCAGCACCGGATAGTTCGGCGCCAGCGACGACAGCAACCCGACGGCGATGTTGGCGACGAGGGCCCACACGAGCATGCGCGCGAGCCCGAACCGGTCGCCGAGAGTCCCGACCGCGAGGACGGATGCGGCCACCATGAGGGTGGAGGCGGCGGCGAGCATCCCGATCCGGTCGGCGGGAACGTCGAGACCGCGGCCCACGGTGGACAGATTGAGGGTCAGCATCAGCGGGTCGACGGCCGCGATCGCGTAGGCGATCGCGGGACCGAGAACGGTCAGGAGGATCCGGCCGGTGAGGCGCGGCGCGGCCTCGGCGCGTTCGGCCATCACGCACACCCCGTCCTACTCGATGAAGCCCTTCTCCACGAGCCAGTCGTAGGCCACCTCGGCCGGCTCCCGGCCGTCGACGTCGATCTGCCCGTTCAGCTCGATGAGGGTCTCGTCGGTCAGCTCCCGGGTGACGGGTGCGAACAGGTCGGCGATCTGCGGATTCTCGGTGAGGGTCTCCTCGCGGACGACGACGGCCACGTTGTAGATGGGGAAGAACGTGCGGTCGTCCTCGAGCACCGCGAGATCGAGCGCCTCGATCCGTCCGTCCGTGGTGAACACCTCCCCGAAGTTGCATTCGCCCCGGGCCGTCGCCTCGTAGATCGCCCCGGTGTCCAGGGTCTTGATGTTCTCCCGCGGGACCCCGGAGCCGAGGGGAATCCCGTACGTCTCGAGCATCGGCTGCAGGCCGTCGTTGCGGTTGGCGAATTCGGATTCCACGCAGAAGGTGCGTTCGGCGACCGGGATGTTCGCGATGTCGGAGAGGGAGTCCACGCCGAGGCGCTGGGCGTTGCGGCTGGTGGCCGCGAAGCCGTAGGTGTTGTTCATGGGGGCGGGCGGCAGCCACGCCAGATCGTTCTCGCGCAGGTCCTCGTCGCGCACGGCCTGGTACTGGGCCTGCTCGTCCGGGATGGCCTCCTCGTGTCCGAGGTAGGCGATCCAGGCCGTTCCGGTGTACTCCCACTGGAGGTCGACCTGTCCCTCGAGCTGCGCCTGGCGGGAACTGGCGCTGCCGGGGATGTTGGTCAGATCCGTGACGTCCGCACCGGCCGAGCGCAGGAGGATCACCGCCATCTTCCCGAGCAGGACTCCTTCCGAGAAGTTCTTCGACCCGACCGCGACGCTCGCCCCGTCGAGCCGTTGGACGGACTGCAGGGGACCGGCGAGCTCGCCGGTGGGGACGAAGCCGCCGGCGGTTCCGAGTCCGCAGGCGGTCAGGGTCGCCGCGACGAGCAGGGATCCGACGATGCGGGGCAGCAGGATCCGGGTCACCGGCGCAGCCCCTTCGGTTGCACCGTGAGTTCGAGGACCCGGCCCGCCCAGTCGATGAGCAGGGCGAGCAGCGCCACGAGCAGGGCCCCGCTGACGAGCACCGGATACCGGAAGAGGGTGATGCCGGTGACGATGAGGGAACCGAGGCCGCCGGCGTTGATGAACGTGGCCAAGGTGGCGGTGCCCACGAGCAGGACAAGGGCGGTGCGCACGCCGGTCATGATCACCGGTACGGCGAGCGGCAGTTCGACGCGCAGCAGCACCCCGGCGCCGGACATGCCGATTCCGCGGCCGGCCTCGACGAGCGTGGGGTCGATGCCCTCGATCCCGGTGATCGTGTTCCGCAGCGCCGGAAGGACGGCGTACAGGGTCAGGGCGACGACCGCCGTGCCGAATCCGAAGCCGAGCCAGATCGCGAGCAACACGATCAGGCCGATGGCCGGGGCCGCCTGGCCCGCGTTGGCGATCCCCACCGCCACGGGTGCGAGTGCGCGTGACCTCGGCCGGGTCAGGGCGATGCCGAGCGGGACGGCCACCGCCACGACGAGGATCGCCGAGACCACGGTGAGCCCGACGTGTTGCCAGAGCAGGGTCGTGATCGTGGTCCAGTCGAGTTGCCGGGCCTCGATCGAGTCGAGGTCGGCGTTGCCCCGCCACAGTGCCCACGCGGCGAACACCACTGCCACCAGGACGGGGATGACGACGAGCAGCCCCGTGTTCTCACGCCCCGCGCCGGCGTCGCGCGGGCGTGTCCCGGTTCCCGCGGCGCGCGACGGCGCGGCCGGCTCGGCGTCGAGGCTCATATGCGGCTCCCGGTGTCGTCGGCGCCGGGCCCCGCCGAGCGTGGACCGGTGGGGCGGATCCGGTTGGTGACGGACTCGAAGTTCACCAATCCGAGGAATTCGTCGTGCCGGCCGGTCACGATCGCGGCCCCGTGCGCCGAGGTGAGCATCGCGTCGAGCGCATCGTTCAACGTGGCGTGCCGATCGAGCGTGATCATGCCTTGCGGTTCGCCGGCCGGGACGGACTCGGCGCCGTCGAGCTCGTGCACCCACAGCCACGCCACCGGCCGCCGTCGCTGGTCGAGGACCACGACGGTGTCGTCGTCGTTCGCCGCGGCGCGGGAGACAGCTTCGGCGGCGGGGCTTCCCACGGTGGCGGTGGTGCCGTCGACGAGGTCGAGGTCGTCGACCCGGCTGAGGGACAGCTGCTTGAGGGTGGACCCGGCGCCGACGAACTTCTCGACGAACCGGTTCGCCGGTGCCGAGAGGATCACCTCGGGGGTGTCGTACTGGGCGACGTGCGCGCCCTCCTCCATGATCAGGATGCGGTTGCCCAGCTTCACGGCCTCGTCGATGTCGTGGGTGACGCACACGATCGTCTTGCGCAGTTCCTCGTGGATGCGCAGCAGCTCGTCCTGCAGCCGGTGCCGGGTGATCGGATCGACCGCCCCGAACGGCTCGTCCATCAGCACCACGGGCGGGTCGGCGGCCAGGCCCCGCGCGACGCCGACCCGCTGCTGCTGGCCGCCGGAGAGCTCCCGCGGGTACCGGTCGCAGTACTTGCCGGGATCCAGGTTGACCAGTTCGAGCAGCTCCACGACCCGGTCCGCGGTCCGTCGCTTGTCCCAGCCCAGCAGCCGGGGCACGATCGAGATGTTCTGGGCGACCGTCATGTGCGGGAAGAGGCTGCCGCCCTGGATCACGTACCCGATCCGCCGGCGCAGGTCGTCGACGTCCGCGGATCGGACGTCCTCACCCCCGATCAGGATGGTGCCGGAGGTGGGTTCGACGAGCCGGTTGATCATCTTCAGCGACGTGGTCTTGCCGCAACCGGACGGACCGACGAACATCACGATCTCGCCCGCCGGGATGTGCAGGCTCAGTCCGTCGACGGCGGGCCGGGCCTGAGCGGGGAAGGTCTTCACCACGTCGACCAGGTCGATGTCGGTGCCGCTGATGCCCCCGGCGGAATGTGCTGGCGTGTTCATCGGGCTCGGATTCCCTTCGAGACGGTGACCTTGCCGATCGCGAGGAGCAGTGCGTCGAGAGCGAGGGCGAGCACGACCACGCCCACCGTGCCCACGAGCGCGGAATTCAGGGCGTTGGCGCCACCGATCTGGGACAGGCCCGTGAAGATGAACGAGCCCAGGCCGGGGCCGAGGACGTAGGCGGCGATGGCGGCGACCCCCATGGACATCTGGGTGGAGACCCGCACCCCGGCGAGGATGACCGGCCAGGCCAGGGGGAGCCGTACGCGGGTGAGCGTGCCGACCTCGCCCATGCCGAGGCCTCGCGCCGACTCGACGAGCGCCCGGTCGACGCCCTGCAGGCCGACGACCGCATTGCGCAGCACGGGCAGCGCCGCGTAGAACGCCACGGCGATGAACGCCGGGGTGACGCCGATTCCGACGAGCGGGATCAGGATGCCGAGCAGGGCGAACGACGGGATCGTCAGACCGATGGCGCTGAGCGCGTTCGCCACCGGTTCGAGCCGCGGGACGCGCGTGACGATGACCGCGATCACGACGGCGACGATCGTGGCGAGGAGGACGGCCTGCACGACCAGGCTCACGTGCTGGTAGGCGCTGAAGGCGATCTGTGCCTTCCGCTCGTCGACGAATTCCCACATGCGCACCCGTCCCGTCTCCCCGCACGCCCGACTGTCACGATGGCACACCTGCGGCGGGCTTCGGGCCGAGACGGAGAACCGCGACGGGGAACCCGGCAGGCACGGACCGTCGATCGCCGCCCGAGGGCGGGTGGTCCGCGGCCCCACTCGGCGGCAGGCACACGGTGGCCGCGTTCTATCCTTCCGGCATGGATTCGCTCGTCGTCGACCATCCGCTCGCCGCCGCTCTCCTCACGACCCTGCGTGACGAGCGCAGCGACAACGCCGCCTTCCGGTACGCGCTGCGCCGGCTGACCCAGATGCTGATCTACGAGGCGATCCGGGACGCCCCGGTGGAGCGGTTCGAGGTGCGCACGCCCGTCGCGACCACGACCGGTGTGCGCCTGCAGCAGCCCCCGCTGCTGGTGCCGGTGCTGCGCGCGGGACTCGGCATGGTGGAGCAGGCGCACGCGCTGATCCCGCAGGCGCGCGTGGGCTTCGTGGGGTTGGCCCGGGACGAGAAGACGTTCGAGCCGGTGCCGTACCTCGAGTCGCTCCCGGACGACCTGTCCGGCCTGCCGGTCTACGTGCTCGACCCGATGCTCGCCACCGGCGGCTCCATGGTCCACACGATCGAGCTGCTGGTCACGCGCGGAGCAACCGACGTCACCGCGGTGTGCGTGGTCGCGGCCCCGGAGGGGGTGGCGGCGCTCGCCGACTCCGGTCATCCGGTCCGGTTGGTGACCGCGACGATCGACGAGGGACTCAACGAGGACAGGTACATCGTCCCGGGACTCGGGGACGCCGGCGACCGCCAGTTCGGACCTCGCTGAGGCGGCTCGCGGATCCGCTTGCGCCGCACCGGCGATCCGCATCGCCGCCGAGATAGTCCTGTATGTCCTCTTTGTCTTTTGTGTGACAGGATTACAATAGAGTTTCTTTTGGGATCTGGCGCGGGCCCGCTCCGCGGCATTGCGCGCCTCGCCGGCATCCGGCCCGGAACCCGCGAAACCGCAGGACAGGAAGAGGTTCCGGTCGCGGTGCCGGACGTGAGGGGGTCCGGTCCGGAGCGGCGGTGTGTCCGGCCGATTCCGTCTCGTTTCGGCGAAGATGATCAACTCGCCTTCCGGACGGGGCTTCTGTGGTTACGCTCGCCGAGATCGGTTGGTTCGTCCACTGCCCTCGACCGTCCACGAAAATGAGGTCCGCTCGATGATCAACACCTTCTCCGGCAACAGGTTTCGACAGTGCGCCCGGGCCACCGCACTCGGTGCGGCCGCAGTGCTGGGCATGGTGGTGGGGTCCGGCAGTGCCGGAGCCGCTGTCGACAATGCCCGGACGCTGCCCCTCGGCAACAACAACGCCATCGAAGTGCTCCAGGCCGACACGTCGATCCAGTCCTATCCGCCGCTCGACAGCTCGCCCGTCAGCTTCGAGTTCTTCCACGACGAGGTCGTATCGGTCAACATCACCGGGCCGGACGCGGATTCCTTCCAGGACACCAAACTGACCATCGGATACCAGATCGGCTATCCCGTCGCCCTCAACGGTGCCATCGTGCACATCAACACCCCCAGCCTCGACTGGGAGGTTGGCAACGAGTTCGGCATCGGCGTCGAGCTCGCCCCCGAGTTCGCGCTCGGGCTCGACGCGAGCACCGGCGCGACGATCGGCGGTTCGATCATCCCCTCCCAGGAGATCGAGGTCGATCTTGCGCCCGGCGGCATCACCGACGTGGCATTCGTCCAGGACATGGAGTTCGACGGCAGGGCGGCGACCGTCCGGCTCGCGGGAGTCCACGGCTCGGTCTCGGGAGCGCTCGGCCCGGTCACGATCCGCCCGTACGCCAGGGCTGTCACCTCGAACAACGACACCGTCATCACATACGGGGTGCCGCACCGCCTTTGAGAATCGTCGTCGCTCCGGTGCCGGCTGTGACCGCGACACGCGGGCACCGCCGGCACCGACGTGCGTGGTTACCCGTCGCTCAGCGCGGATGCCCACGCGCGCAACGCCCGTAGGCGCGCCGTCGCGCCGCCGCGGTCACCGTCCGGGGCGACCGCCTCGAGATAGCACTTGAGCTTCGGCTCGGTGCCCGAGGGCCGCACCACGACCCGCACCGACGCCCCCTCGAGTACCACCGCGTCCGTGCGCAGCGGGCCGGCCGCCGTCGCGAGGTCGGTGGCCGTGACCGGCTCCCCGGCGAGTTCGGCCGGCAGCGCGGACCGCAGCCGGCTCATGATCGCCCCGATCCGCGCGAGGTCGGTCACCCGGATCGAGACCTGATCGCCGAGATGCAGCCCGAATTCGCGGTACAGAGCGTCGAGAGCGTCGACGAGCGTGCGCCGCCGGGTCTTCAGCTCCGCGGCGTAGTCCGCGACGACGATCGCCGTGGCGATGCCGTCCTTGTCGCGCACCGCATCCGGGTCGACGCAGTGTCCGAGGGCCTCTTCGTACGCGTACACCAGCCCGTCGCCCGCGCGGGCGAGCCACTTGAAGCCCGTGAGGGTCTGCGCGTAGCGGGCGCCCCGCGCGGCGGCGAGCTTGCCGAGCAGGGACGAGGAGACGATCGTCGTCGCCACCAGTGCACCGCGCGGGGCCCCCGCGAGAATCCGGTCGCCCAGCAGCACCCCGGTCTCGTCGCCACGCAGCATCCGCCAGCCGTCGGGCGTGGGGACGCCCACGGCACACCGGTCGGCATCGGGATCGAGGGCGACGGCGATGTCGGCGCCGACCTCGGCAGCGAGCGCGAGCAGGGCGTCGGCGGACCCCGGCTCCTCCGGGTTGGGGAACTCGACGGTGGGAAAGCGCGGGTCGGGCGCGAACTGTGCGTCGACGACGTGCACGTCGCCGAAGCCGGCCGCGCGCAGGGCTGCCACCGCGGTCTCCCCGCCGACGCCGTGCAGCGGCGTCAGCGCGACGCGGAGTTCCCGCGCCGCGGAGCGCGGCAGCGACGCGACGCGCGCGAGATACCGTGCCACCAGTTCGTCCCCCGCGGGTGCGACGGTGACGCGCGGCACCGACGACGCGTCGCCGACGGCGTCGATCGCCGCCTCGATCTCCCGGTCGTCCGGCTCGACCAGTTGTGCGCCGCCGCGGGTGTAGACCTTGTAGCCGTTGTCCGTGGCCGGGTTGTGCGACGCGGTGATCTGCACACCCGCGACCGCGTCGAGCGTCCGCACGGCGTACGCCGTCACCGGGGTCGGGAGCGGGCGCGGCAACGCCACGACGTCGAAACCGGCGGCCGCGAGAACCTCTGTGGCGGCGGCGAAGAACTCGGCCGATCCGGTGCGCGCGTCGCGGCCGACGACCACGGTGCCGCCGCCGGAGCCGCGCGCGTCGAGCCAGCGGGCCAGGCCCGCGGTGGTGCGGACGACCACGTCCTCGTTCATGCAGTCCGGGCCGTCGCCGACGGGGCCGCGCAGCCCGGCGGTGCCGAAGCGCAGGGTCACAGCCGGCCCGCCAGCTCACGCAGCAGGTCGCCCATGCGGGTGGCGGCGGCCCGTCCCGCCGCAAGGACCTCGTGGTGGTCGAGGTGCTCGCCGGTGATCCCCGCCGCGGCGTTGGTGACCAGGGAGATGCCGAGGACCCGGGCGCCGGCGGCACGCGCGGCGATGGTCTCGTGGACGGTGGACATGCCCACCAGGTCCGCGCCGAGGGTGCGCAACATGCGGATCTCGGCGGGGGTCTCGTAGTGCGGGCCGGGCAGGCCGGCGTACACGCCCTCGCCGAGGGTGGGATCGATCTCGCGGGCGAGGGCGCGCAACCTCGGGCAGTAGGCGTCGACGAGGTCGACGAACTGGGCGCCGACGAGCGGCGAGCGTCCGGTGAGGTTGAGGTGGTCCGAGATCAGGACCGGCTGACCGACCGCGTGATCGGGCCGGATGCCGCCGGCGGCGTTGGTGAGCACGACGGTGCGCGCGCCGGCGGCGACGGCGGTGCGCACCGGATGCACGACGCGGCTCAGGTCGTGCCCTTCGTAGGCGTGGGTGCGGCCCGCGAGGAGCAGCACCGGGGTCTCGCCGACCCGCACCGAATGCACGGTGCCCGAATGTCCTTCGGCGGTGGGCGGGGCGAATCCCGGCAGTTCGCTCATCGGAACGTCGGCGACCGCCGTGCCGAAGCGCTCCACCGCGGCGCGCCAGCCGGAGCCGAGCACCACCGCGACGGAGTGCTCGGGCACGCCGGTGCGCTCGGCGAGTGCCGCGGCGGCGCGGGCGGCCTCGGCAGGGGGGTCGGCGATGGCGTCGGGTGCTCCCATGTCGGTCGACCCTAGCGCCAACCGTGTTGTTACTCACCGGTAGGTTCTGGCGCTATCCTCTCCGCATGCCATACCTCGAACGCGACGGCGACGTCTTCGTCCTCCACCTCGGCGACCGCTCCGGCGGCGACACCGAGAACCGCTTCCACCCCGACTGGCTCTCCGCCGTCCACGCGCTGCTCGACGAGGTCGTCGCGCACGACGGCCCCGCGGCGCTCGTCACCGCGGCAACCGGGAAGTTCTGGAGCAACGGCCTCGACACCGACTGGATCTTCGGGAACCTCCCCGGGCTGCCGGGTTACCTCGATTCCGTCCACGAGTTGTACGGGCGGATCCTCACCTTCCCCGCGGCCACCGTCGCGGCGGTGCAGGGCCATGCGTTCGGTGCCGGTGCGATGCTCGCGCTGACCCACGACTTCCGCGTGATGCGGGCCGACCGCGGCTTCTGGTGCCTGCCCGAGGTGTCGCTGAACATGCCGTTCACCGTGGGGATGTCCGCACTGCTGCGCGAGCGGCTGCCGATCCAGGCCGCGGTCGAGGCGACCACGACCGGCCGCCGGTTCGGCGGTGGTGACGCCCTCGCGGCGGGCATCGTCGATCGCGCCGTCGACGGCGACACCGTGCTGGCCGCCGCCGTCGAGCGGGCCGCCGCCCTGACCGGCACCCGGGGCGCCAACCTGGCGGGCATCAAGCGCGGTCTGCACGCGCCGCTGATCGCGGCGCTCGAGACGAAGACGGACGAGTCGAACTTCCGCCTCGGGTGAGGTGCCCTCGTTCCGCCCGTGCCAGACTGAGCGGGTGACGAGCGATGCGGACAGGGCGATCGAGGCTGCGTCGGACGGCCTGATCGCCCTGTCGCATTCGATCCACGCCGAGCCGGAACTGGCCTTCGACGAACACCGCAGCGCCGCGAAGATCGTCGAACTGCTGCGCGGCGGCGGATTCGAGGTCCGCACCGGGATCGCCGATCTGCCCACCGCGTTCGACGCCCGGTTCGGCAGCGGGGAACTCGTCGTCGGCATCTGCGCCGAATACGACGCCCTGCCCGGAATCGGGCACGCGTGCGGGCACAACATCATCGCCGCCGCCGCCGCCGGCGCGGGCCTGGGTCTCGCCGCGGTCGCCGACGCCCTCGGCATCACCGTCCGCGTCATCGGCACGCCCGCCGAGGAGACCGGCGGCGGCAAGGTGCTCATGCTCGAGCGCGGTGTGTTCGCCGACGTCGGCATGGCCCTGATGGTGCACCCGGGCCCGTTCGACATCACCGGGGCGACGTCGCTGGCCCTCGCCGACATCGCCGTCACCTACACCGGTCGCGAGGCGCACGCCTCCGCCGCCCCCGAATACGGCCGCAACGCCGCCGACGCCGCGACCGTCGCGCAGGTCGCCGTCGGCCTGCTGCGTCAGCATCTGCTGCCCGGCCAGCAGATCCACGGCATCGTCAGCGACGGCGGCGCCGCCCCGAACATCGTGCCCGCGCACACCGAACTGCTGTACTACCTGCGGGCGACGACCGCGGACTCCCTCGCCGAACTGTCCGAGCGCGCCGGGAACTGCTTCGCCGCCGGGGCTCTCGCCGCCGGCTGCACGCACGAGATCCGCACCGTGTCGCCGACCTATACCGAACTGACTCCCGACCCGTGGCTGGTCCGGGCTTATCGTGAGGAGATCATCGGTCTCGGGCGCACGCCGCTGCCCGTCGAGGAGGAAGGATCGCGCCCGCTGGGCAGCACGGACATGGGAAACGTGACGAACGTGGTGCCGGGTATCCACCCGGTGATCGGTCTCGACTCGGGTGGGGCGGTGACCCACCAGGCGGCGTTCGCCGCCGCGTGCGTCACCGCCTCGGCGGACCTCGCCGTCCTCGACGGCGCCCGCGCGCTCGCCGCGACGGCGGCCCGGGCGGCCACCGATCCCACGCAGCGTGCACGGCTGCTCGAGAACGTGGCGCGCCGATGAACCCGTACATCGAGAAGTGGCTGGGCGAGCACACCGACGACCTGTCGGCGTGGCGCCGGCACATCCACGCCAATCCCGAACTGGCCCGTCAGGAGTACGCCACCACCGAGTTCGTCGGGAGCACGCTCGCCGCCGCCGGGCTCGAGCCGAAGGTGCTGCCGCGCGGCACGGGCCTGATCTGCGATCTCGGCCCCGAGGGCCCGCGGATCGCCCTGCGTGCCGACATGGACGCGTTGCCCATGCAGGAGCTGACGGGCCTGCCGTTCGCCTCCACCGTGCCGGGCGTGACACACGCCTGCGGGCACGACGCCCACACCACCGTCCTGCTCGGCACGGCGCTGGCGCTGCACTCGGTGCCCGAGCTGCCGGTGGGTGTGCGGCTGATCTTCCAGCCGGCCGAAGAGGTGATGCCCGGCGGCGCGCTCGACGTGGTCGCCGCGGGCGCGCTCGAGGGGGTGGCCCGGATCTTCGCGTTGCACTGCGATCCGCGGCTCGAGGCGGGCCGGGTCGGGGTGCGGGTCGGGGCGATCACCTCGGCCGCCGACACGGTCGAACTGGTCCTCGACTCGCCGGGCGGGCACACCTCCCGCCCGCACCTGACGGGCGATCTGGTGTACGGGCTCGGCACCGTGATCACCGGGCTGCCGGGCATGCTCAGCCGGCGCATCGACCCGCGCACGAGCACGGTGATGGTGTGGGGCGCGGTGACGGCGGGCAAGGCCGCGAATGCGATTCCCCGCACCGGCATGCTGACCGGCACCGTCCGCACCGGCGACCACGAGACCTGGGAGCTGCTCGAGCCGATGGTGCGCGAGATCGTGCACGGTCTGCTCGCGCCGACCGGCCTGAGCTACGAGCTGGACTACCGGCGCGGTGTGCCGCCCGTCGTCAACGACGAGGTGTCGGCCCGGATGGTCGAGGACGCGGTGCGCGCGATCGACCCGGACGCGCTGGCGGACACCCCGCAGTCCGGGGGTGGGGAGGACTTCTCCTGGTACCTCGAGCAGGTTCCGGGGGCGATGGCCCGGCTGGGTGTGTGGCGGGGGACCGGGCCGAAGCTCGACATCCACCAGCCCGACTTCGATCTCGACGAACGGGCCCTGGCCGTCGGCGTACGGGTGATGACGAACCTGGTCCTGGGATCAGGTTAGGCTTGCACAACCTGTACGTTGCCTGTGAGTCGTCGCTCACGCCAGGAGGTCCGGATGCATTTTCGACGCAGAGCTGTCGCCGTACTGTCGGCCGGGGTCGTCGCCGCCGTGTTGGCCGCGTGCGGCAGCGACTCGGGATCGGGTGAGTCCGAGGGCGGTTCCACCGGTGCGCTCACCCTGTACTCCGGGCGCAGCGAGAACCTGGTCGGGCCGCTGATCGACCAGCTCGAGGGCACCCTCGGCTTCGAGGTCGACGTCGTCTACGGCAGCACCCCCGAGATCACCGGAAAGCTGGTCGAGGAGGGCGGCTCCTCGCCGGCCGACGTGGTGTTCACCCAGGACGCCGGTGCGCTCGGCCTGCTGGACCAGGCGGGGCTGCTCGAGACGCTGCCGGCGTCGGTGACCGAGCTGGTTCCCGCCGACTACCGCGCCGCCGACGGCACCTGGGTGGCGACCTCCGCGCGCGCCCGCGTGCTCGTCTACAACGACGAGAAGGTGCAGCCGCAGGATCTGCCCACCGGCATCGACGGCCTGCTGGACCCGAAGTGGAAGGGCCAGATCGGCTTCGCCCCGACCAACGCGTCGTTCCAGGCGTTCGTCACCGGGCTGCGCGTCGCGCGCGGCGAGGACGGGGCCCGCGCCTGGCTCGAGGCCTTCAAGGCCAACGAGCCGGTGGCCTTCGAGGGCAACGGCCCGCTGATGGAGGGTGTGGACACCGGCCAGGTCACCCTCGGCCTGACCAACCACTACTACTGGTACGGCCTCGCGGACGAGCGCGGTGCCGAGAACCTGAACGTGCAGGTCTACTACTTCCAGGCCGGTGATCCGGGCGCGCTGGTGAACATCGCCGGGGCCGGCGTGCTGAAGACCACGGACCAGAAGGAGCAGGCGGAGCAGTTCGTCGCCGCGCTGCTCTCGCCCGAGGCCCAGGCCTACTTCGCCGACGAGACGGCCGAGTACCCGGTCGTCGAGGGCGTCGAGACCAAGGACCAGCTGCGTCCGCTGTCGGAGATCGGCAACTCCGACATCGAACTCGCCGAACTCGCCTCGCTCGAGCAGACCCAGGCGTTGCTGCAGGAGCTGGGATTCATCTGATCCAGCTCGCCGCTCTCCGTCCCACCCGGCGCAGCCGGCCCGTTCTCACGCTGGCTGCGCTGGGTGTCTCGGTGTTCGCGCTCGCCCCGGTGGCACACCTGGTCATGCGTGCGTTCGCAGACGGCCCCGACCGCGTGTGGTCGCTGGTGTTCCGGCAGCGCACCCTCGATCTGGTGTGGCGCAGCGGCATTCTCGCGCTCACCGTCACCGTCGCCTGCCTCGTGATCGGCGTCACCGCCGCGTGGCTCACGGCACGCACCGACCTGCCCGGCCGGCGGTGGTTCGCCCTGGCGCTGAGTGTTCCGCTCGCCATCCCGTCGTACGTGTCCGGCTTCGTCTACATCGCCCAGTTCCCCGGCCTCGCGGGTTTCGCGGGGGCCGCGCTGGTCCTCACCGCGGCGAGCTTCCCGTACGTGTACCTGCCGGTGTCCGCCGCGCTGGCCTCGGTCGATCCGGGACTCGAGGAGGTGGCCCGCACCCTCGGCCGGTCCCGGCTGCGCACCACGCTCACCGTGACCCTGCGTCAGGTGTGGCCGACCGCGGCGGCCGGCGGCCTGCTGGTGGCGCTGTACACCCTCAGCGACTTCGGCGCCGTCGCGCTGATGCGGTACGAGGCCTTCACCCTCGCCATCTACGGCAGCTACCGGGGGCTGCTCGACCGCACCCCGGCCGCGGTGTTCGGCTTGGTGCTCGTCGTTCTCGCCGTCGCGCTGACGGTCTCCGAGCGCCGGGTGCGCCGCGGGGCCACCGCGCGCGTCGGTTCCGGCGCCCCACGAGCCGTCGCGGCCGTGCCGCTGGGCGGGCAGCGGTGGACGGCCCTGACGTTCCTCGCCGTCGTGCTGGTGGTGAGCGTCGGCGTGCCGCTGGCCGGACTTGCGCGCTGGCTGTGGTTCTCGCAGCAGGCGGCGATCGACTGGGCGGGGATCTGGACGGCGACGACGTACACGCTGTGGGTGGCGGCCCTGGGGGCGTTGCTGACGACGGCGCTGGCCCTGCCGGTGGGCACCCTGGCGGCGCGTTCGACCTCGCCGGTGGCGCGGTTCACCGAGAGCGCCTCCTACGTCGGGTTCGCGCTGCCCGGCATCACCGTGGGTCTGGCCCTGGTCTTCTTCGGTATCCGGCTGCTGCCGCAGTGGTACCAGCACACCCCGATGCTCGTGATCGGCTACGCGGTGTTGTTCCTGCCGCTCGCCGTCGGGTCGATCCGCGCGGCCGTCGCCTCGATCCCGCTCGGCCTCGAGGACGCGTCCGCGACCCTCGGCAGCGGACGGCTGCGGACCGGCGTCCGGGTGATGATCCCGCTGGCCGCGCCCGGTGTCGTGGCGGGCGCGGCGCTGGCGTTCCTCACCATCGCGAAGGAACTGCCCGCGACGTTGTTGCTCGTGCCGATCGGGGAGGACACCCTGGCGTCACGGATGTGGAAGTACACCGAGACCCTCGAATACGGTTCGGCGGCCCCGTACGCCGCGATCCTGGTGCTCATCGCCGCGCTGCCGTCGCTGGTGCTGGGCCGACTGTTGCGGGGCCGGGTCGATGCGGAAAGTGGCGGTGAGGAATGAGCGGGCTCTCCATCGAGGGCGTATGCGCCCGGTACGGGCGGACCGAGGTCGTCAGCGACGTCTCGCTGACGGTGGAGCGAGGCGCGTTGCTGGCCGTACTCGGGCCCTCGGGCGGAGGCAAGACCACGCTGCTGCGCGTCGTCGCGGGTCTGCACCCGGCGAGCGCGGGGCGCGTCGTCGCGGACGGACGCGACCTCACGGCTCTGCCGCCGGAGCGCCGGGGGGTGGGGCTGGTGCCGCAGGAGGGTGCGCTCTTCCCGCATCTGAGCGTGGCGCGCAACGTCGGCTACGGGCTGGTGCAGCCGACGTGGCGATCGATGGTGCGGCAGAAGTCCGTCCGGCACCGCCGCGTGGCGGAACTGCTCGACCTGGTCGGCCTGGCCGGCACCGGTCAGCGCAAGCCGTCGCAGCTGTCCGGCGGCCAGCAGCAGCGCATCGCGCTGGCGCGGGCGCTGGCCCCGAACCCGTCCGTCGTATTGCTCGACGAGCCGTTCAGCGCCCTCGACGCCGGGCTGCGGGCCAGTCTGCGCGCCGAGGTCCGCGCCCTGCTGCGGGACCAGGAGGTCGCCTCCGTGCTGGTCACCCACGACCAGGCCGAGGCCCTGGCCATCGCGGACACGGTCGCGGTGATGCTCGGCGGGCGTGTCGCCCAGGTGGGCACCCCGGAGGAGGTCTATCGGTGGCCCGCGACGCTCGAGGTGGGCGCATTCGTGGGGGATTCGGTCGTGCTCGACGCCGATGCGGACGGCGACCGCGCGCACACGGTGATCGGTGCGGTCCCGCTCGCCGCCCCGGCCCACGGCAAGGGTCACGTGCTCGTGCGCCCGGAACAGGTGCAGGTCGCCGCGGCCGACGAGCCGTCGAAGTTCACCGTGCTCGACATCGCCTTCGGCGGGGCACTGACGGAGGTGCGGGTGACCGGCGCCGGGCAGACGATCCGGGCGCAGCGGGCCGCATCGCACGACGTGCAGGCCGGGGATCCGGTGACGCTGCGGGTCGGCGTCCCCGTGCCGTTCTACCCGGACCGCCTGGCCGGGGACTAGAAGCTGTCGGGCCGGCCCGGCCCGACGTTGCGGCTGTTGCGGGTGCGCAGGTCGCGCACGTAGTCGGCGGGGGCTCCCGCGATCTCGGCGGCGTCGGCCATCACGCCCAGGTAGCGGGCCGACGGCAGGCCGCCCTCGTACGCGTCGAGGACGTACAGCCAGGCGAGCACGGGACCGTCGTCGGTGTCCACGCGCAGCCGGATCTTGCGGTGGATGCCGAGTTCGGAGCCCTCCCACCGGTCGAGGCTGCGTTCGTCCTCGTCGGGTACGTCGTACAGCACCACGAACACCTTCGAGTCGGGATCCTCGACGACGGTGGCGAGCGCACCCTCCCAGCCGATGTCGCCGCCGCTGAACGTCAGCCGCCAGCCGTGGAGCCAGCCGGTTCCGGCCATCGGCGAATGCGGGCAGCGCTGCAGCATCTGCTCGGGATGCATGTTGGAGCCGTAGGCGGCGTAGATCGGCACGGGGTACAGGCTAATGGCTGACCGTCCGGCGCAGGACACGGGGCGCTGGCCGCTGCGTGGCCGAGTCCGCGTGCGCAGGACGGGGCCGGTGGCATAGCGTGTCTGCGGACGTTCGGCAACCCCGGCGCCCGCACACCCGGACCGAGGACCATCTCGGAATCGATACAGAGGAGAACAATGACCCGGATCGTGATCATCGGCGGCGGCCCTGCGGGCTACGAGGCGGCGCTGGTGGCGGCTCAGTACGGCGCGACCGTGTCACTGATCGATTCGGACGGGGTCGGCGGTGCCTGCGTGCTCTTCGACTGCGTGCCGTCCAAGACGTTCATCGCGTCCACCGGCATCCGCACCGACATGCGCCGAGCCGCCGACCTCGGCGTCCAGCTCGAAAGCTCCGGGGTGGCGCTGCCCGAGGTCAACGCCCGGGTCAAGAGCCTCGCCCGCGCGCAGTCCGCGGACATCCGCACCAAGCTCGAGGCGGCCGGCGTGCAGTTGCTCAGCGGCCGCGGCGAGCTCATCGACAGCCAGGTCGGGATGGCGGCGCACCAGGTGCGCGCCAACCTCTTCACGGGCGAGGAGCGGATCCTCGACGCCGACGTCGTGCTCATCGCGACCGGCGCGAGCCCGCGGGTGCTGCCCGGCGCGGAGCCGGACGGCGACCGCATCCTCAACTGGCGTCAGCTCTACGACCTCGACGCGCTGCCCGAGCACCTCGTGGTCGTCGGTTCCGGTGTCACCGGCGCCGAGTTCGTCTCCGCCTACACGGAGGTCGGTGTCCAGGTGACGCTGGTCTCGAGCCGCGACCGGGTGCTGCCGCACGAGGACGAGGACGCCGCCCTCGTGCTCGAGGACGCCTTCGCCGAGCGGGGCGTGAACCTGGTCAAGCACGCCCGTGCCGACGCCGTCGAGCGCACCGCGAACGGGATCCGGGTCAAGCTGGCCGACGGGCGCATCGTCGAGGGCAGCCATGCCCTGATGACGGTCGGCTCGGTGCCGAACACCTCCGACCTCGGGCTCGAGAAGGTCGGCCTGCAACTCGACCGGGGCGGTTACCTCCAGGTCGACCGGGTCTCGCGCACGTCCGTCTCGGGTATCTACGCCGCCGGCGACTGCACCGGGCTGCTGCCGCTGGCGTCGGTGGCCGCGATGCAGGGCCGCATCGCGATGTACCACGCCCTCGGCGAGGGGGTGAGCCCGATCCGGCTCAAGACCGTCGCCTCGGCGGTGTTCACGCGGCCCGAGATCGCCACGGTCGGCGTCAGCCAGGCCGCGATCGACAACGGCGAGGTGCCGGCCCGCACCGTGATGCTGCCGCTGCACACCAATCCCCGTGCGAAGATGTCGGGGCTGCGCCGCGGCTTCGTGAAGATCTTCTGCCGTCCCGCCACCGGCGTCGTGATCGGTGGCGTGGTGGTCGCCCCCACCGCCTCGGAGCTGATCCTGCCCATCGCGATCGCGGTGCAGAACAATCTCAGCGTCGACGATCTCGCCCACACCTTCTCGGTGTACCCGTCGCTGACCGGGTCGATCACCGAGGCGGCGCGCCAGCTGATGCGGCACGACGACCACCTGGACTGAGCGGGATGACCGGCGTCGACGTTCTTGACTCTCTCGCTGGGGGAGGGTCGACGGTGGACGCATGCGAACGAACAGCATCTTCCCCGTGGTCCCCGCTCACGACGTCGCCCGCAGCCGCGACTTCTATGCCGGGCTGCTCGGTCTGCGTGTGGTTTTCGACAGCGGCTGGTATGCGCAGCTGCAGGCGGCGACCGACGAGACCGTGCAGCTCGGTCTCGTGGCACGCGGCCACGAGACGATTCCCCGAGCCCACCTCTCCGCTCCCGCCGGCGTGCTGATCTCGGTGGAGGTCGACGACGTGGACGCCGTGTATGCGCGCGCCGGCGACCTCGCACTCCCGGTCGCGTTGGAACTGCGCGACGAGGACTTCGGGCAGCGGCACTTCATGACCGTCGATCCCGACGGCCTGCTCGTCGACGTCATCACGGTGATCCCGTACGCGCCGGAGGTTGCCGGAAGCGGGGCGGTGGTGACCGGGTGAGCCCGGCCGACGGATGGCTGAGCATCGGCGAGTTCGCGCGGATGTCCCGGCTGAGCGTCAGGACGCTGCGCCACTACGACCGCGAACGGCTGCTCGCTCCAGGCCGGGTCGATCCGCGTACCGGATACCGGTACTACTCGCGCGAGCAGCTCGCCTCGGCTCTGCGCATCGCGGTATTGCGCAGAGCCGAGGTATCCGTCCCCGCGATCCGTCTCCTCCTGCAGGACCCCGGACACACCGAGGTCGTCCTCGCCGCGGAGCGGGAACGGATCGAGCGCGAGGCCGCCCGTAAGCACCGGGCGCTCGCCCTCGTCGCCTCCCTCGCCGAGGCCGAAGCCGGCGGCCTCGCCGTGCGCCGGCACTGGATCGAGGATCGAACGGTCTTGTGGCGCAATGGGGAATCGACCGCCGAATCTCTGGATTCGGATGTGACGAACCTCGTGACGGCGCTGCTGGCCGACGCGTCGAGCGCCGGGCTGCCCACCGACGCGCCGGTGGTGGGGCAGTACCCGGCCACCCTCGACGGCGTGGTGCAGTTCGGCGTCGGTCTCGAGTTGCGGTCCCCGCTCGGACGTGCGGAAACTGCCACGACGACGCTGCCGGGCGGGACTTTCGCGGGCGTGGACTTCGTCGGTCCGGTCGCGCTGCTGCCGGTCGCCTACCACGCACTGTTCGGGTGGCTCGACGAGCGCGGTCTCGCGGCCGAGGGGCCGTTCCGGGAGTACTACCTCACCGACCCGCGTGACGTCGCTGCCGATGCGATGCGTACGCGGGTGCTGCACCCCCTGCCGGGTGAGCACGTTCCGGGATGAGGGTTCCCCGAGGCCGGCGCGCCGCGGCTCCCGCGCCGGCTTCGCCCCACCGGATCAGGGTTCCATAGTGTGGGATCCGCATTCCACGCTATGGGCAGGTGGTGCTACGGTGGGGCGAGGACCGGATCCGGTCCGTCATCGACAGCCTCGCGCCGACCGCGGACCCGGGACGAAAGAGGTCTTCTCTCAACCCGTCCAGGAGTTCCCGTGTCCGTCGACGGCAGTATCCGCACCGCCCGCAGGTTGCGCGGCCTGCGCAGCTCCGCCATCCGTGATCTGCTCGCCCTGACCGCCCGACCGGACGTCCTCAGCCTCGCCGGCGGGCTCCCCGCGCCCGAGCTGCTGCCCACCGCGGAGATCGCCGACGCGGCCGCCACCGTGCTCCGTGACCCGGCTGCCGCCCAGTACGCCGCGACCTCCGGTCGCGGGGACCTGCGCGCCGTGCTCGCCGCGCGGGAGGGCGAGCGGCTCGGACGCGCCGTCCACCCGGACGAGGTCGTCGTCACCCACGGCTCCCAGCAGGCGCTGAGCCTGCTCGCTCAGGTGCTGCTCGACCCGGGTGACACGGTGATCGTCGAGGAGCCCGCGTACACCGGTGCGCTGCAGGTCTTCCACGCCGCCGAGGCCCGCGTGGTCCCGGTACCGCTCGACGACGACGGCATGGACACGGAGGCGCTCGAACGCCTCCTGGCGGCGGGGGAGCGGCCGGTGCTCGTGCACACCGTCGCCACGTTCCACAACCCGCGCGGGGTCGTGTTGTCCGCGGCTCGGCGCCGGCACCTCGCGGCCCTCGCCGACCGGTACGGATTCCGCGTCGTCGAGGACGATCCGTACGGCGAGCTGTGGTTCGGACAGGCACCTCCGGCGCCCGTCGCGTCCTGGTCGGACCGCGTCGTCCGGCTCTCGAGTGCCTCGAAGACCCTCGCCCCGGCATTACGGGTGGGCTGGCTGCACGGCGACCGGCGGCTGTGCGCGGCCGTGGAGCTGCTGAAACAGGGCGCCGATCTGTGCGGCTCGTCCCTGACCCAGGCGATCGCCGCCGCGCTCCTCGCCGACGGGCCCTGGTACGCCGGGCATCTCGACCGGCTCCGGGGCACCTACGGCGCCCGGGCCACGGCACTGTCGACCGCCCTCGCCGCGGAGTTCGGCGACGCGGTCGTCTCCTCCGCCGTGCGCGGCGGCATGTTCACCTGGGTGCGGTTCGCCGGTGAGCTCGACACGGCCGAGTTGCTGCCCGTCGCGGCCGAGCACGGTGTCGCGTTCGTGCCGGGGACCGCCTTCGCGGTGTCCGGGGACCACGGTCGCACTGCACGGCTGTGCTTCGCCACCGCCGGGGAGGCCGACCTCGCCGAGGCGGCGCGCCGGCTCGGCCGCGCCGTGCGCGCCCTGCAGCACAGGACGGCCCGTGCGTAACGCGGCTCAGGCCCAGCCGTAGGTCCGCTCGACCGCCTTGTTCCACTCGGCGTAGAGCCGCTCCCGCTCGGCGGCGTCCATCTTCGGTTCCCAGGTGCGGCCGGCCGCCCAGTTGCGCCGGATATCGTCCTCGCCGTCCCAGAAGCCGACCGCCAGGCCCGCCGCGTAGGCCGCGCCGAGCGCGGTGGTCTCGGCGACCACGGGCCGGACCACCGGGGCGCCGAGGATGTCCGATTGGAACTGCATCAGGGTTTCGTTGACGACCATCCCGCCGTCCACCTTCAGGGTGTGCAACTCGACGCCGGAGTCGGCGTGCATCGCCTCGATCACCTCGCGGGTCTGGTAGGCGGTCGCCTCGAGCGCGGCGCGCGCCAGGTGCCCCCGGTTGACGAAGCGGGTGAGCCCGGCGATCACGCCGCGCGCGTCGGGGCGCCACCGCGGCGCGAACAGGCCGGAGAACGCCGGCACGAAGTACGCGCCGCCGTTGTCGGGGACGGTCGCGGCGAGATCCTCGATCTCCGCGGCCGTGCGGATGAGCCCGAGATTGTCGCGCATCCACTGCACGAGCGACCCCGTGACCGCGATCGAACCCTCGAGGGCATACACCGCCGGGGCGTCGCCGACGCGGTAGCAGACGGTGGTCAGCAGCCCGTGCTCGCTCCGGACCGGCGTCGTCCCGGTGTTGAGGAGCAGGAAGTTCCCGGTCCCGTAGGTGTTCTTCGCCTCGCCCGGCGACAGGCACGCCTGGCCGAACGTCGCGGCCTGCTGGTCGCCGAGGATGCCCGCCACCGGGACGCCGGCGAGCGGCCCGCGTTCGCGGGCGTACCCGTAGATCTCCGACGAGCTGCGGATCTCCGGCAGCATCGACATCGGGATCCCGAAGTCCGCGCAGATGTCCGGATCCCATTGCAGCGTCTCGAGATTCATGAGCATCGTGCGAGAGGCGTTGGTGACGTCGGTGAGATGCACTCCCGGCTGCCGGTTGCCCGCGCCGGTGCCGCCGGTGAGGTTCCACAGGATCCAGCTGTCCACCGTCCCGAACGCGAGCTCGCCGGCCTCCGCCTTCTCCCGGGCGCCCTCGACGTTGTCGAGGATCCACCGCACCTTCGGGCCCGCGAAGTACGTCGACAGCGGCAGGCCCGTGGCCTTGCGATACCGGTCCACGCCCGCGTCGCCGGCGAGCTGCTCGACCAGGCGATCGGTGCGGGTGTCCTGCCACACGATCGCGTTGTGGACGGGCCGGCCGGTGGAGCGTTCCCACACGACCGTCGTCTCGCGCTGGTTGGTGATGCCGATCGCGGCGATGTCGGCGCGTGTCAGATCCGCCTTCGCCAGGGCCAGGGCGGCGACTTCGCGGGTGTTGAGCCACAGCGTTTCCGGATCGTGTTCCACCCAGCCGGCGCGGGGGAGGATCTGCTCGTGCTCGGTCTGGGCCCAGGCCACGATGCGGCCGTCGTGGTCGAAGATGATGCAGCGGCTCGACGTGGTCCCCTGATCGATCGCGGCGATGTATCGGGTCACGGCAACCTCTCCGGGCGTATGGTTCGGGACGGCAGTCTGCGGACGAACCTACTAGCCTGAGTGCGGAAACGTCGGCGACTCACGGGAGCGATGCGGTGACCAACCAACCAGGCGTCCAGATTCTCGGGCCGCAGCAGCGCCGTGACGCGTGGCGACGGCTCGGTTCGGAGCAGTTCGACGTGGTGGTCATCGGCGGCGGCGTCGTCGGCGCCGGTGCCGCCCTGGACGCCGCCACCCGCGGGTTGAAGGTCGCCCTCGTGGAGGCACGGGACTTCGCCTCCGGCACGTCGAGCCGCTCGTCGAAGATGTTCCACGGTGGGCTGCGGTATCTCGAGCAGCTCGAGTTCGGGCTCGTCCGCGAGGCGCTGCGGGAACGCGAGCTGTCGCTCTCGACGCTGGCGCCGCACCTGGTCAAGCCGTTGAAGTTCCTCTTCCCCCTCACCCACCGGGTGTGGGAGCGCCCGTACATTGCCGCGGGCATCTTCCTGTACGACCGGATGGGCGGCGCCAAGTCCGTGCCCGCGCAGAAACACCTGACCCGCTCCGCGGCGTTGCGCATGGCGCCCGGGCTCAAGCGCGACTCGCTCGTGGGCGGGATCCGGTACTACGACACCGTCGTCGACGACGCCCGTCACACCATGACCGTGGCCCGCACGGCCGCGCACTACGGCGCCGTGGTGCGGACCTCGACCCAGGTGGTCGGGTTCCTGCGCGAGGCCGACCGCGTCTCCGGCGTGCGGGTGCGCGACTCGGAGGACGGGTCGGTCACCGAGGTGAAGGGGCACGTGGTGATCAACGCCACGGGGGTGTGGACCGACGAGATCCAGGCCCTGTCCCGGCAGCGCGGCCGGTTCCGGGTGCGCGCCTCGAAAGGCGTGCACATCGTGGTGCCGCGCGACCGGATCGTCAGCGACTCGGCGATCATCCTGCGCACCGAGAAGTCGGTGCTGTTCGTGATCCCGTGGGGCAGCCATTGGATCATCGGCACCACCGACACCGATTGGAACCTCGACCTCGCCCACCCGGCCGCGACGAAGGCCGACATCGACTACATCCTCGACCACGTGAACCGGGTCCTGGTCGTCCCGCTGACCGACGACGACATCGACGGCGTGTACGCGGGCCTGCGGCCGCTGCTGGCCGGGGAGAGCGACGAGACGTCGAAGCTGTCGCGCGAGCACGCCGTCGCCCGGGTCGCACCCGGCCTCGTGGCGATCGCCGGCGGCAAGTACACCACCTACCGCGTGATGGCCGAGGACGCCGTCGACCTGGCGGCCGAGGACATCCCCGCGCGGATCGCCCCGTCCATCACCGAGCGGGTGCCGCTGGTGGGTGCCGACGGCTATTTCGCGCTCGTGAACCAGACGATGCAGCTCGCCGAGCGGTACGGCCTGCACCCGTACCGGGTCAAGCATCTGCTCGACCGGTACGGGTCGCTGATCGACGAGATGCTGGAACTGGCGGCCGACCGTCCCGAGCTGCTCGAGCCGCTCACGGATGCGCCGCAGTACCTGCAGGTGGAGGTCGTGTACGCGGCGGCCGCGGAGGGAGCGCTGCATCTCGAGGACATCCTCGCCCGCCGCACCCGCATCTCCATCGAGTACCCGCACCGCGGCGTGCACTGCGCCGAGCAGACGGCCCGCCTGGTCGCCCCCGTCCTCGGCTGGGATGCCGCGACGGTGGAGCAGGAGATCGCGACCTACCGGGCCCGGGTCGAAGCGGAGATCCGCTCGCAGAGCCGGCCCGACGACGAGTCCGCCGATGCGCTGCGGGCCGCCGCCCCGGAGGCCCGCGCGGAGATCCTCGAGCCGGTCCCGACGGGCGTCTGAGGCGCCACCGGCGCGCGTCCCAGCCCTGTCGGTGGCCGGGAAGGTCAGTGGCCGGGAAGGTCAGTGGGTCAGGATGACCTTGACGAGCACCACGGTCGCGGCAACCGCGGTGAGTGCGACGGCACTCACCAGTGAGGTCCGCCCCGGCCGCTCCCCGTTGAGCCGGCCGATGACGAAGACGATGCCACCGATCCGCAGCAGCACGGCGACCTCGGCGAGCAGCTGGGCCGTGCGCGGCTCGAGCCAGCCCAGCCAGCCGAGTCCCAGGATCACGCACGGCAGGACCGCCGAACTCAGGATCGGCACCGAATTGCGCAGTTCGGCGATCTTCTCCGCCCGGGTCAGCGGGGTCCCCTGGCGCACGGTGTGCCCGACCGCCTCGGCGAACGCGTGGGCGACGAACGTCGACAGCGCCGTACCGAGCACGATCGCGATGCCGACGTACTTCGGGCCGGTGATGATCGGTACCAGCGCCGCGAGCACCAGGACGTTGCCGTAGATGTAGGCGCTGATACGGCTGGCGGCGTTGTCCCGGTCCAGAGGTGTGCGCCGGGAGAACAACGGACCGTGCAGGAGCGCGTGGGCATCGGAGTCCATGCCGACAAGGGTGACAGAAGGCGGTCGCACGGAGCCTGCGACCGCACACATTCGCTGCGTCCGGGCCGCGGCGTAGGATCCGACGACGCAGGTGGTCGACGACGGGATCGCGGTGGTGGAGAGGGTGCGACGGCGCTGGGGCGGCACCGACATGGCGGAACGCCGGCGGGCACGCCGCGACGCGCTGCTCTCGGTGGGCATCGATCTGCTCGGCGCGCCCGAGGGGCCGGCGGTCAACGTGCGCGCCGTGTGCCGGGCGGCCGGACTGACGGAACGGTACTTCTACGAAAGCTTCGACGACCGGGACGCGTTCGTGCGCGCCGTGTATGCCGCCGTCGGCGAACGGGTGCGCACGGCGCTGGAGGCCGCGGTCGGTACGGCCCCGCGACCGGGGGATCTTCCCGAGGCGGCGGTCCGGGCCTTCGTCGAGCTGATCGTCGACCGCCCGGCCCTGGGCCGGGTGCTGCTGCTCGGCCCGCTGCGGGAGCCGTCGCTCGGTGGTCAGGGACTCGACCTCGCTCCCACGTTCGTGCTGCTCGTCCAGCAGCAGCTCACGGCGATCGCCGACCGCGAGGAGCGGCACATGGTGGCGGTCGGGCTCGTCGGGGCGCTGACGAGCCTGTTCATCGGCTATCTGGACGGCACCGTCGCGGTGTCGCCGGAGCGGTTGGTGCGGCACTGCGTGGGCCTGCTCGTCCAGGCCGGAAGTGTAGGGCCGCAGGCGGAGGGGTATTCGCGAGACGACGGCACGCTCGACGAAGGGAGGGGCATCATGCCCAGGTCGTCGATCAAGGACGAGAAGCTGTATCAGGAACTGCGCGACGACGGCGCCTCCAAGGAGAAGGCCGCCCGGATCTCGAACGCGGCGGCGAAGCGCGGCCGGTCCTCCGTCGGCCACAAGGGCGGTACGTCGGGGTCCTACGAGGACTGGACCGTCGACGAGTTGAAGAAGAGGGCCAAGGAGCTCGGGATCTCGGGCTACTCGTCCAAGCGCAAGGGCGAGCTCATCGACGCGCTGCGCAACCACTGAGCTGCGCAACCACCGAGCTGCGCAACCACCGAGCTGCGGGACGACCGAGCCGGCGGGACGCGCCGGCTCAGCCGTCCCCGTCGCGCGGCTGACAGTGAGGGCACCAGTCGATCTTGCGATCCGGGTCGCTCGCCGACCCCAGCATGCCGGTCCGGATCGTGGTTCCGCACCGGCGGCACGGCTTGCCCGCGTGTCCGTATACCCATGTGCCCCGGCCGGGCCGGCGGTCGCCGGTAGTGATCCGGCTGACGCGGTCCCGGTTGAACACCAGCAGGCGGTGCGCCAGATCGACCCAGGCGGCCGCATCTCCCGCGTCCGCGACCGGTGTCGACGGGTGCACGCCCCGCAGGAAGCACAGCTCGCACCGGTACACGTTGCCCACCCCGGCCATCACCCGTTGATCGAGCAGCGCCAGACCGACGGGTCGGCCCGGATCGCGCATCAGGTTCGCGGCGGCGGCTGCCGGGTCCCAGTCCGGGCCGAGCAGATCGGGTCCCAGGTGTCCCACGGCCTCCTCCTCGCGGTCGCGGTCCAGCACCTCGACGATCCCGAGGTCGAAGCCCACGGCCTCGGCGTCCGCGACCGCGAGCACGATCCTGGCGTGATATCCCTGACGGCGCCAGCGGGTCCCGGGCGCGTGGACGTCCCACACCCCCTCCATCTTCAGGTGGGTGTGGAGGGTGTGCGCACCGACGCGTATCAGAAGATGCTTGCCCCGGGCGAGCACCTCGTCGACCACGGTGCCGGTCAGATCGACCGTCGCGTACCGGGGCACGCGGATGTCGCAGCGCGTCAACGGCTTTCCCGCGAGGGCGCGGCGCAGCCGGGTGGCCGCCTGGAAGACGGTGTCGCCCTCGGGCATCAGGCCCTCAACCGGAAACCGCGGGGGGTGGCCGAGAAGCCGGCCTCGGCGAGGAATTCCGCGAACAGGTGACCGTGAATGGAACTGCCGTCGACCTTCTCGACGACGAGCGTGTCGAGGCCCCCGCCCTTGACCGACCCGGCCAGTGACGCGCACGCACCGCGGAGTATCCCCGGGTCCTCGGTGAACGTCAGTACCGTGCGGCCGCCGCGTTCGACGAACAGACCCAGCTCGCCGTCGACGAGCACCACCAGCCCCCCGGCCTTGCGGCCGGGGCGGTGCCGCGGCGAGTCCTCGGGCGCCGCCGACTTCGGCCAAGGCAGTGCCGCGCCGTACGGGTTCGCCGGGTCGCACGCGGCCAGCGTCACCGCGGGTGTGCCGGTGTGGCGGCCCTCGAGCGACTCGCCGTAGGACCGCAACCGGTCCACGACCTCCGGGGTGGAGAACTGCGCACCGCCGAGCGTGTCGACGAAGTAGCCGCGGCGGCACCGCCCCGTCTCCTCGAACCGGCTCAGTACCTTGTACATCAGAGCGAAGCCGCCCGGCACGCCCTCGGCGACGACCGCGCCGCGGGTGACCACACCGTAGCGCTCGAGCAGCAGGTCCGCGGCGGCGTGGGCGCGCACCGTCGGATCGGTTTCCCGGTCGGGCAGCAGCGACCACCGCCCACCGACCGTCGGTGGCCCGGTCCGGCTCGGCAGCGCCGGACGGCCGCGGTACATCCGGGCGCGCGGGGCGCGTCGGG
>NZ_PCZU01000156.1:13477-39330 GCF_002887785.1 Rhodococcus sp. ENV425 | reverse complement strand
CGCGCGGGAGGTGTCGCCGACGAGGGCGCGCAGCGCGGCCGGCGTGTCCCCCGAGACGAGGCCGGCCCACACGAGATCCCACAGTGCCGAGGCGGTTTCCGTGTCGGTGGTGCCGAGGGCCTCGGTGAGCTGACGGAAGAAGAACGCCCCGCCGCCCGCGAGCGTGTCCAGGATGCCGCGGTGGACGTCGGTCTGTTCGATCTCGGCCGCCGGCGCGAGGGTCAGGGGGGCGGTGTCGGTCAGGTGCAGCGACACCCAGCCGTCCTTGCCGGAGATCTGCCCCGACCCCGCCCACAGCACCTCGCCCGTCGTGGTGAGTTCGTCGAGCATCGCGGGGGAGTAGTCCCGCACCCGCGGCGCGAGGATCAGCGGCTCGAGAGCGCTCGCCGGCACCGGCACCCCGGCCAGTTGCTCGACGACCGCGGCCACCCCGTCCACCCCGCGCAGGCCGCCGCCCACGTGCTGCCACGCCGGCAGGAACCGGCCGAGGGTGGCGGTGCCGACCGGCTCCACCTCGTGTCGTGCCGCCGCGAGCGACCGTCGCCGCAGCCGCCGCAGCACCTCGGTGTCGCACCACTCGGCGCCCGTCGTGCCGGGCCGGAACTCACCTGCGCTGACCCGCTTCTCGGCGGCCAGCCGGTGCAGCACGTCCTGCACCACCGCGGTGCCGAGCCCGAACCGGGCCGCCGCCTCCGCCGCGGTGAACGGGCCGTGGGTGCGGGCGTACCGGCCGATCAGGTCGCCCAGCGGATCGGGCACCGGCTCGACGAACGCCGTCGGCACGCCGATCGGCAACGGCACCCCGAGCGCGTCCCGGAGACGCGAGGCGTCCTCGATGGCCGACCACCGCTCGTGGCCGGCGAAGGACACCTTCAGCACCCGTCGCTGCGCATCCAGCTCGTCGAGCCATGCGGCGGGATCGGCCGTGGTGCGCTCGGCGATCTCGGTCTCGGTCAGCGGGCCGAGCAGCCGGAGCAGGTCCGCGACACCTTCGGCGTCGCGGGCCTTGCGGTCCGGGGCCAGGTGCTGCAGCTCCAGTTCGGCCCGGGCAACGACGTCGGCGTCGAGCAGTTCCCGCAGCTCCACACGCCCGAGCAGTTCGGCGAGCAGTGTCGAGTCCAGCGACAGGGCCGCGGCACGCCGTTCTGCCAGGGGGCTGTCGCCCTCGTACATGAACGCGCCGACGTAGTCGAACAGCAGTGAGGTCGCGAACGGTGACGCGGTGGCCGTCTCGACCTCCACGATGCGGACCTGCCGCCGGGCCACGCGGCCGAGCAGGTCCCGCAGGGCGGGCAGGTCGTAGACGTCCTGCAGGCATTCCCGCACCGTCTCGAGCAGGATCGGGAAGGTGGGGTAGCGACGGGCCACGTCGAGCAGCTGCGCCGAGCGCTGCCGCTGCTGCCACAGCGGCGCCCGCTTGCCGGGCGTGCGCCGCGGCAGCAGCAGTGCCCGCGCCGCGCACTCCCGGAAGCGGGAGGCGAACAGCGCCGAGCCGCCCACCTGCTCGGTGACCAGGTCCTCGATCTCGTCGGTGTCGAAGGCGAACACCTCCGCGCCGGGCGGGGCGTCCTCGGTGTCGGGGAGCCGGACGATGATGCCGTCGTCCGAGGCCGTGGGCGCGGCCTCGACGCCGTACCGGTCGAGCAGCCGTGCGCCCACGGCGAGCGCCCACGGCGCGTGCACGCGCATCCCGTACGGGGAGTGCAGCACGAGGCGCCAGTCGCCGAGTTCGTCGCGGAACCGCTCGACCACCAGGGTCCGGTCGGTGGGCAGGTGGCCGGTGGCGTTGCGCTGCTCCTCGAGCAGCCGTGTCAGGTTGGCGGTCGCGTTGTCGTCGAGGCCGCCGCGACGGCACCGGGCGGCGGCGTCCTCCGGATCGGCGTGCCCCAGTTCGCGTACGAACGCCCCCAGGGCGGCGCCGAGTTCGGCCGGGCGGCCGACTCCGTCACCGTGCCAGAACGGCAGCCTGCCGGGCTGCCCGTAGGCGGGGGAGACCAGCACCCGGTCGAAGGTGATCTCCTCGATGCGCCAGCTCGTCGCGCCGAGCGCGAACACGTCGCCCACCCGGGACTCGTACACCATCTCCTCGTCGAGTTCTCCGACCCGGGTGGCCTTCTCGCCGACCATGTACACGGTGAACAGGCCGCGGTCGGGGATCGTGCCGCCCGAGGTGACGGCCAGCCGCTGCGCGCCCGGCCGGCCGGTGAGGGTGCCGGCGGTGCGATCCCACACCACCCGGGGCCGCAGCTCGGCGAACTCGTCCGACGGGTACCGCCCGGCCAGCAGGTCCAGCGTCGACTCGTACGCCGAGCGGGGCAGCGTCGCGAAGGAGCCGCTGCGCCGCACCGTGTCGAACCACTCGTCCACGTCGAGCGGCTCGAGGGCGACCGCGGCGACGGTCTGCTGGGCGAGCACGTCCAGCGGGTTGGCCGGCACCTGCAGGGCCTCGATGTGCCCGCCCACCATCCGTTCGACCGTGACCGCGCAGTGCACCAGGTCGGTGCGGTGCTTGGGGAACAGCACCCCGCGGGAGACCTCGCCCACCTGGTGGCCCGCCCGCCCGACGCGCTGCAGTCCGCTCGCCACCGACGGTGGTGCCGACACCTGGATCACGAGGTCGACCGCACCCATGTCGATGCCGAGTTCGAGGCTCGAGGTGGCGACGACGCAGCGCAGCCGCCCCGACTTCAGGTCGTCCTCGATCAGCGCCCGCTGGTCCTTGCTCACCGAGCCGTGGTGCGCCCGCGCCAGCAGCGGCTGCGCGCCGAACGCGACCTCGGTGGGCGCCCCGATCTGCGCCGGGGGCGGGGGCCGGCGGTCCACCGCCTCCCCCTCGCGTTCGGCGTGGATCTCGTTGAGCCGGGCCGTCAACCGCTCGGCGAGGCGGCGGGAGTTGGCGAACACGATGGTGGAACGGTGCGCGACGATGAGGTCGACGATCTGCTCCTCGACGTGCGGCCAGATCGACCCGGCCTGCGGAACCCCCGGCATCCCGTCGTCCGAGGGTTCCGGCTGCACGCCCAGTTCGGTCATGTCCTCGACGGGCACCCGCACCGTGAGATCCCACGTCTTGGCGGACGGCGGGGCGACGATGCGGATCGGCGCGGTCCCGGCGAGGAACCGGCCCACCTCCTCGTGCGGGCGCACCGTCGCCGACAGGCCGATCCGCTGCGCCGGCCGCCCGAGCAGCAGATCGAGCCGTTCGAGAGAAAGGGCAAGGTGCGCACCGCGTTTCGTTCCGGCGACGGCGTGCACCTCGTCGACGATGACGGTCTCCACGCCGGCGAGCGTCTCGCGCGCCGCGGAGGTGAGCATGAGGAACAGCGACTCGGGGGTGGTGATGAGGATGTCCGGCGGGGTGCGGATCAGGGCGCGCCGGTCCGCCGCCGACGTGTCGCCCGAGCGTACGCCGACGGTGATCTCCGGCGGCTCGAGGCCGAGCCGCCGCGCGGTCTGGGTGATGCCGACCAGCGGCGAGCGCAGGTTCCGTTCCACGTCCACCGCGAGGGCCTTGAGCGGGGAGACGTAGAGCACGCGGGTGCCGGAGTGCTCGGTCGGGGTGGCCGCGAGGCGGTCGAGCGACCACAGGAACGCCGAGAGTGTCTTACCCGACCCGGTGGGGGCCACCACCAGGGTGTGCGCGCCGGACGAGATCGACTCCCAGGCCCCGAGCTGCGCGGGGGTCGGGGCCTCGAACGCGCCCGCGAACCACTGCCGGGTGGGCTCGGAGAAACGGGTCAGGACGTCGGTCACCGTTCCATGGTGCACCGCCGGTACGACACGCCGGAGGTTTCCCGGACGCCGCGCTCGTGCCGGTGGCCCCCGGCCGGCGGGTCGGGGGCCGGACGTCAGTCGGCCAGCGCGAACCGAGCGAGCTGCGCGCAGTGGTGAGCCGACCATCGGCACTTGCCGTTGCGCATCACGCGTCCGACGAGTGCGGCGGCGGCGGGCTCCCACGGCACGGCGGCGAACTGCGCGCGGCTGGCGGGTCCGTCGGACCAGCCGATCGACACGACCGGCCCGTCGGGGCGGAACCGCAGGTCCGAGTGGGCCGCCGCGAGCACGTCCACGCTCGTTCCGGCGGCCGCCTCGAGGTCGTCGACGGCCACGGTGACCCGGCCGCCGATCCGGCGGGGCTGCGCCGCCGGGGCCTCCACGTACAGCCCCGCGGCCTCGATCGCGCCGACGTGCACGCTCACCAGCGGTTCCGCCTCGATGGAGCCGTCGTGCGGCGGCAGGCACACCACCGACCAGTACTCGCGTTCACTCATCCTCGGGTTGGGCACCGCGGCGCGCACGTAGTCGCGCAGCCAGGCTGTCGCCGCGGCGAACTCCGGGTACTGCTCGAACGTCCGGTAGCGGGTGTCGCGCAGCGGCAGGCCCGCCGGCGACAAGGGCGTACGGGCGTTCACTGGATTCGGTCCTCACGCACGCGGCCACCGTACTCGATCTTGCTTCAGAGGATGACGCCCGGATTGAGGATGGATTCCGGGTCGAGCGCCGCCTTGATCCGCCGGGTCAGGGCCATCACGTCGGGACCCACCTGATCCGGCAGCCACGCCTTCTTCAGCCGGCCCACCCCGTGCTCCCCGGTGATGGTGCCGCCCAGCGCGATCGCCAGGTCCATGATCTGCCCGAAGGCCACGTGCGCGCGGGCCGTCTGGTCGGCGTCGGCGGGGTCGTACACGATCAGCGGATGGGTGTTGCCGTCGCCGGCGTGCGCGATCACCGCCACCGTCACCGCATTGCGGTCGGCGATCTCGGCGACACCCCCGACCAGTGCCGGCAGGGCCGGCAGGGGCACGCCGACATCCTCGAGCAGCAGGCTGCCGGTCCGTTCGACCGCCGGGATGGCCATCCGCCGCGCCGCCGCGAACGCCTCGCCCTCCTCGGGGTCGTCGGTCGAGAACACCTCCTCGGCACCGGCGTCCTCGCACGCCCGCACCATCGTCGCGATCTCCTGCGCCGAGGCCGTGCCGGGCGCGTCGGACCGGGCGATGAGCATCGCCTCGGTGTCGCGGTCCAGTCCCATGTGCAGCGCGTCCTCGACCGCATTGATCGAGGCGCGGTCCATGAACTCGAGCATCGCCGGGCGCAACGTGGCCGTCACGGCCAGCACCGCGTCGGCCGCGGCCTGGACCGAGCCGAACGTGGCGACCATCGTCGATGCCGGCGGTTGCGGCGGGAGGAGCCGCAGGGTCACCTCGGTGATGATGCCGAGGGTGCCCTCGCTGCCGACGAACAGCTTGGTCAGCGACAGGCCCGCCACGTCCTTGAGGCGGGGTCCGCCGAGCCGCACCGCGGTGCCGTCGGCGAGCACCACCTCGAGGCCGAGGACGTAGTCCGTGGTGACGCCGTACTTCACGCAGCACAGCCCCCCGGCGTTGGTCGCCGCGTTGCCGCCGATCGTGCACATCTCGAACGAGGACGGGTCGGGCGGATACCACAGCCCGTGCTCGGCCGCGGCCCGCTTGACCTCGGCGTTGAGCAGTCCCGGCTGGACGACCGCCGTGCGGGTGACCGGGTCCACGGTGATCGCCCGCATCCGCTCGGTGCTCAGCACGATCCCGCCCGGCACCCCGCCCGCCCCGCCGGACAGGCTGGTGCCCGCGCCGCGCGGCACCACGGGCACCCGGTGGGCGCTCGCCCACCGCAGTGTGGCTTGCACGTCCGCCGTGCGCGTGGCCCGCACGACCGCGCGCGGCACCGCCGCGTCCGGATCGCGGGCCCAGTCCTGCCGGTACCCGGCGAGCAGGTCCGGATCGGTGATCAGCGCGCCGGCCGGGAGCTGGTCGGCGAGCTCGGCGAGATCGGCGGACACGGTCAGCCTGCCGGGGTGAGGTAGCGGGCGCGCAGCTTGTGTTTGACGAGCTTGCCGGTGGGCGTGCGCGGCAGGTCGTCGGAGAATTCGATGCTGCGCGGCGCCTTGAAGTGGGAGACGCGCTCGCGGACGAAGTCGAGGAGCTCGCGCTCGACCTCGGGTCCGGGCTCGACGCCGTCGGCGAGCTGGACGACGGCCTTGACCTCCTCGCCCATCTCCTCGTTGGGGACCCCGATCACCGCGACGTCGTACACCTTGGGGTGCAGGGTGAGGACGTTCTCGGATTCCTGCGGGTAGATGTTCACGCCGCCGGAGATGATCGTGAACGCGGCCCGGTCGGTGAGGTACAGGTAGCGCTCCTCGTCGAGGTATCCGATGTCGCCGCTGGTGGTCCAGGTCGGATGATCGGGGTGCGTCGCCTCCTCGGTCTTCTCCGGGTCGTTGTGGTACTCGAACGGTCGCTCGTCGCGCTCCCACCACACCGTGCCGGTGGCACCGACCGGCAGCTCGGCGCCGCTGTCGTCGCAGATGTGGACGACGCCCATCACGCCGTCGCGACCCACGGATCCCGGGTGTGCAAGCGCCTGCTCCGAGTCGATGAACGTGGCCCCGGCGCCCTCGGTGGAGGCGTAGTACTCGTACACGATCGGGCCCCACCACTCGATCATGGCGCGCTTGATCTCCGGCGGGCACGGCGCCGCCGCGTGGATGGCGACCTTCAGGCTCGACATGTCGTACTTGCCGCGCACCTCCTCGGGGAGCTTGAGCATCCGTACGAACATCGTCGGCACCCACTGGCTGTGGGTGACGCGGTAACGCTCGATCAGGGCGAGCGCCTCCTCCGGCTCGAACCGGTCCATGAGGACCACCGTGCCCCCGACGGACTGCACCACTCCGCAGAAGCGAAGCGGCGCAGCGTGATACAGCGGGGCCGGGCACAGGTACACCGACTCGGCATCGAAGCCGTACATCGGGGCGAACACCGCCGTGTAGGGGTCCGGGACGTCCTGGACCTGTCCCTCGGGCAGCTTCGGCTTGATGCCCTTGGGCCGGCCGGTGGTGCCCGAGGAGTAGAGCATGTCCTGACCACGCGGCTGCGACTCCAGCGGCGAGGCGTCGAATGCCGCGAGCGCGTGGGCGTAGTCGTCGAAGCCGGGCAGTGCACCGCCGTACACGAGCCGGCGGATCACGTTCGGGTAAGCCCCGGAACGGGTGTCGATCGCGGTCGCCGCGCCCGCCGAGGCGAGGAGCACCTTCGCGCCGCAGTCGTTGACCACGTAGGCGGCCTCGGCGGGGGTGAGGTGCCAGTTGACCACCGTGACGTACAGGCCGGAACGCAGCGCCGCCCAGTAGACCTCCATCACCCGCAGGTCGTTGTCCGAGATCAGCGCGATGTGGTCGCCCGGCTCGAGTCCGGCGGCGCGCAGGTATTTCGCGAGGCGGACGGAGCTCTCGTCGAGCTGCCGGTAGGTGAGCGATTCCCCGGTGGCGGGCCGCACGATGGCGGGCTTGTCGGGGGTCGTGGCGACGAAGTTCCCAGGAAACATGCCCCTTGGTCTACCACAGCTGTGGCCCGGGTCACGTGAGCCGAGAGGCGCTCGGCGCAACTGCTCGACCGGCCCGTCCGGTCGGCGTACCCTCACCCGCACGTGAACGGCACCGGAGCATGCGGACGGGAGGGACGACGTGGCGCTCGCTCTCGAGAAGGACCGCCTGGTGTTCGAGTTCCCCGAGGTGCACGCCGCCGCCCGCATGGCCGTCTCGTTCCACCGCACCCTGCGGGTGCCGGACGACGGCAACACCTACCCGTTGCCGCCCGGCCTGGGACGGTTCCCGCTGCGGGCTGTCGCCGGACTCGACGACGCCCGGATACCGGACTCGTGGCGGTCCCGCGGCGGACTGGTGATGCCGATGTGGCAGTCGGAGGCGTGCTGGCTCGGGTTCGAGTCCCGGTACCCGTTCCTGGTGAAGGTCGCCGCCGGGGACGTCGACGCGCTCACCGGCGAAACCTGGTCGCCGGTGCCGGACTTCGAACGCGAGGACTACCTCGAGGTGCCGGCGCAACCGTGGCTCGACGGCTTCGTCGTGGCGCAGGGGCGGGTGCGCCAGTTCGTCGCGATGCCGCTCGGTTCCGGCTACGGCGTCGAGGAGCAGCTGCGGTCCGGGCCGGCGCAGGGCGGGATCCGCATCGCGGCGTACCCCATACGGGCGCGACGATGGGAGGAACGTGCCGAGTTCGACGCCCGGCGTCCGATGCACTCCTTCGCGCCGGCCGCGGCCATGGGGCTCGGTGCCGGCGGGTCCGTCGAGCAGGGCGTCGCCACCCCGGTCGAACCGCACGATGCGTGGGACCTCGACCACCGCTCGGTCGTCGACGTGCACCTGGTGACCAGCGAGCAGTGGCGCACGGTCACCGGGGAGGACCCACCGACCCGGCCCCTGGCCGCCGCCGACTACACCGGGCGCGGATTCCCGTGGTTCGAGCTCTACGACGAGACCGTCGCGCGGCAGGGGGCGCAGCCGCTCGCGGACGTCGACACGGTCGCCGACGTCGGGCGGCGCCGCGGGGAGCCGTTGCCCGGCAACGAGACCGTCACGGTGCCCGAACCGATCCGGATCCGGCCGGCCCCGCGCGATCCCGGCCGCCGCGGATGATCCGGCGGTATCGTCTGTCGGCATGGGGCGGATCACCCAGCGCGTCGAACCGGAACCGCTTGCCGGCAGGCTGCTCGAGCACGGTCGGGCGGCGATCGCGTTCGACGACGCCGGTGCGGTCACCGCGCTGCCCGCGCGGGTCCGGCGACGCGACGGCGAGTTGTGGGTCGGTGTGCCGCGGGAGTCGGTGCCGCCGTCGGCCGGTCTCGACCGGGTCACCGTCCTGCTCGACGACGGCGAATTCTGGTTCGAGCTGCGGGCGGTGAACTGGCGCGGACGCCTCGCCGCGGCGGATGCCCCCGCCCCCGACGGTCGCGAGGACCTCGCCTGGTTCGTGTTCACGCCCCGGCGGGCCACCGCGTGGGACTACGCGACCCTGCACGAGGAGCGGGACGCGTGAAGGCCGACGACGCCGTCGTGCGCGACTTCCTCGACCGTGCCCTCGTCGCGCGCCTGGCAACCCGCTCCCCGAAGGGCGCGGCGGCCCTGGCCCCGCTGTGGTTCGTGCAGGTCGACGGCCGGTTGTACTTCGGCACCGGTCGCAGCACCGTGGCGGCGCGCAACGCGGCCGCGAATCCCGACGTCGTGGTGCTGCTCGACGACGGCGAGCGGGGACCCGTCCTGCGGCTGCACGGCCGGGCCACCGTGCGGCCGGGCGGGCCACCGGCGGCCGTCATGGCCCGCTTCGGCCGGAAGTACTACCTGGCCGGGTGGCGCTCGGAACTGTCCCACGCGCGGAGCTGGCTCCTGCGTACGCGGTACTACGGCCGGACCGAACCGGCCACGATCGTCGTCGAACCGGGGGAGGCCGAGCTGCTGCGGCGGCCCTGAGGGGTGCCTCTCACGACGGCGGTCCGGCGTTCACGGCTGCGACGTGCCGCAGCCACTCGGCGAGCGCCTGGAATCGCTGCCGGTCGGGATGGTGGAACACCACCGTGTCGGGATCCGCCGACGCCGGCGCGCCGTCCCGGCCGCTGCCCGTCACGATCCGGAGCATGCCGTCGGTCTGGGGCAGCGCCGGGCGGAACTGCACGTCCACCACGTCCCGCAGACGGATCCGCTTGGGCGTCAACGGAACCGGACCCAACGCCCGCGCCACGGGGCCCTCCCGCAGGATCCACAGCCGGTCGCCCTGCACGACGATCTGCCCGCCCCACCCGTGGTACCGGTGCATCGGCAGCACCGGGTCGGGCGGGTCGGCGACCGGGCCGGGCGCCAGCCGCGGCACGACCACCGGCGGTCCGTCCAGGACGCGCTCGTCGATCTCGTCGGCCGGCGTCACCGACACCGTCACCTCGGCCGCCAGCCGGGATCCGCTCACCGCGGCCCGCGCGGCGGTGCGGAGTCCACGCGCGGACAGGTGCGTCACGATCGGCAGCAGACGTGCACTGGACCGCCGGCCGAGGTATCCGCACGCCCGGTCGTCCACCCGCACCTCTACCAGCGCGCCGTCCGCCTCGTGGAGGGTGACGAGCAGGGCGTACTTGCCGGGCGGGTCGGCGTAGGGGTGCAGCAGGTCGAAGTGTCGTTCCTCCCCGGTGACCTGGAGGGTCCGGCCCGGGGGCAGCAGCGTGTAGGGCACGTCCGGAGGATCGTTGCGGGGCACCAGTCGGGCCGGGGCACCGAGGCTGACCGAGACGCGGGCGATGACGCGGCCGCTGCGGGCCGGGTCGTCGTTGTAGGCGCCCGCATCGGCGGCCCAGATGCGGCCCGGCACGGTCGGCAGATACCCGCCTGCGACGACACGGCGGAGCACCGGCCCGTAGCGCAGCGCGTCGCCGTCGCCGAGGATGCCCAGCGTCAGCCCGTCCGCGCGCACGCTGACGCCGTGTGTCTCCGGCAGCAGGGACACCTCCCTCCGGATCTCGGCGCCGGCCGGCTCGAACGCCGCGCCGAGGGTCCGCACGATGTGGTCGGTCCACGCGAACTCGCCCTCGATCTCGGTGTCGAACCGGTCCGGTCGGCACCCCCACAGTCGGTACGGAACCAGCTTGTCGCTCAACCGAACTCCACACCCTGCGCCAGCGGCAGATCGTCGGAGTAGTTGATCGTGTTGGTGGCGCGGCGCATGTACGCCTTCCACGAGTCCGAACCCGACTCGCGGCCGCCGCCGGTCTCCTTCTCGCCGCCGAACGCGCCCCCGATCTCCGCGCCGGAGGTGCCGATGTTGACATTGGCGATGCCGCAGTCCGAGGCGGCGAGGAAGCGCTCGGCCTCGCGCTGGTCGGTGGTGAAGATGGACGACGAAAGTCCTTGGGGTACCCCGTTGTGCAGGGCGATCGCCTCGTCGAAGCCGTCGTAGGTCAGCACGTAGAGGATCGGGGCGAACGTCTCCTCCCGCACCACGTCCGTCTGCGCCGGCATCCGCACGACCGCGGGCCGGACGTACACCCCGTCACCGGGGACCTCGACCGCGTCGCCGCCGGTGACGAGAATGCCGCCGTCGAGTTCGGCGCGCTCGAGCGCGGTCCGCATCGCGGCGTGGGCACGGCCGTCGATCAGCGGTCCGACGAGCACCCCGTCGTCGAACGGATCGCCCACCCGCAGCCCCGAGTAGGCCTTGGCGATCCGCTCGGTCAGCTCGTCGACGACGGAGCGGTGGGCGATCAGCCGTCGCAGGGTGGTGCAGCGCTGCCCGGCGGTGCCGGCCGCGGCGAACACCACGGCCCGCACGGCGAGGTCGAGGTCGGCGGAGGGGCCGACGATCGCGCCGTTGTTGCCGCCGAGTTCGAGCAGGCAGCGCCCGAACCGCGCCGCCACCCGGGGCGCGACGATGCGGCCCATCCGGATCGAGCCCGTCGCGCTGACCAGCGCGACGCGCGGATCGTCGACCAGCGCCTCGCCGACGGCGGCGTCGCCGACCAGGACGTGGTGCAGGCCGGCGGGGGCGCCTACGTCGCCCGCGGCCCGCTCGAGCAGCGCGTGGCAGGCCAGCGCCGTGAGCGGGGTCTTCTCGGAGGGCTTCCACACCACCGGATCGCCGCACACGAGCGCGATCGCGGTGTTCCAGGACCACACGGCGACGGGGAAGTTGAACGCAGAGATCACCGCGACCACCCCCAGCGGATGCCACGTCTCCATCAGCCGGTGGCCGGGTCGCTCGGAGGGCATCGTGCGGCCGTAGAGCTGGCGCGAGAGGCCGACCGCGAACTCGCAGATGTCGATCATCTCCTGCACCTCGCCGAGCGCTTCGGAGGGGATCTTCCCGGCCTCGAGCGTGACGAGCTCGGCGAGATCGGACTTGTGCTCGCCGAGCAGGTCCCCGAGCCTGCGGACCAGCCGTCCCCGCATCGGCGCCGGGACCTGCCGCCAGTGCCCGAAGGCCGCGCTCGCCGCGGCGACCGTGGCGTCGACGTCCGCGGCGCGGGCGGGGTGCAACCGCGCGAGCTCCGAGCCGTCGATCGGGCTGGTGACCGTGTGGGCGCCGTCGAGGGCGGGGGCGCTCGCCCCGCAGCGACGCAGCGCGGCCGCGGCGCGATCGTGCAGATTGCCAGTCGGATTCATCGTCGATGTCCTTTCCGGTTCGATTAGCCTGCGCTGATGGCGGAAAACTCGAAGGAGTCCCTGGACGAGATCGACCGGCTGCTCATGCGCGAACTGGTGGTGGACGGCCGGGCGACGCTGGCCACTCTCGCCGAGAAGGCCGGATTGTCGATCTCCGCGGTGCAGTCCCGGGTTCGCCGCCTCGAAGCCCGGCAGGTGATCCGCGGATACGCGGCGAAGGTCGATCCCGAAGCGCTCGGGTTGATGCTGTCGGCGTTCGTCGCGATCACCCCTCTCGACCCGTCCCAACCCGATGACGCGCCGGCGCGGCTGCGGCACATCGACGCCATCGAATCCTGCCACTCCGTGGCGGGGGACGAGAGCTACATCCTGCTCGTGCGCGTCGCCTCGCCTCGGGCGCTCGAACAACTGCTCCAGGAGATCCGCGCGACGGCGAATGTGGCCACCCGCAGCACCGTCATCCTCCAAACATTTTACGAACGATAGTCGAAGGAAGGGGTGATCTTCCTTTATCGCGCCGATCTTGGCGGAACTTTGACGTACTCTCTGGGCATGAGCACTGCATTCCGACACCCGGACGGTGCCCGCGAGCTGCCCCCGAGCCGGGTACACGCCGTTCTGCGCGAACATCTGCTGGTGGACGGGTTCGACCTCGTCCTCGACCTCGACCGATCGCGGGGCGTGCGGCTCGTCGATCAACGGGACGGCACGACCTACCTCGACATGTTCGGGTTCTTCGCATCCTCCGCGCTCGGGATGAACCCGCCCGACATCGTCGACGACCCGGCGTTCGCCGCCGAACTCGCTACGGCCGCCGCGAACAAGCCCAGCAACTCCGACATCTACACGGTGGCGATGGCCCGGTTCGTCGACACCTTCGCGCGGGTGCTCGGCGACCCGGCCCTGCCGCACCTGTTCTTCGTCGACGGCGGCGGGCTCGCGGTGGAGAACGCACTCAAGGCGGCCTTCGACTGGAAGAGCCGGCTCAACGAGGCGCGCGGACTCGGCTCCGACCTCGGGGGCAGCGTTCTCCACCTGACCGAGGCATTCCACGGTCGCACCGGCTACACGATGTCCCTCACCAACACGGACCCGATCAAGACGGCCCGGTACCCCAAGTTCCGCTGGCCGCGCATCGACGCGCCCTACCTCGCCGACGACCGCGACGTCGAGGCCGCGGAGGCGCATGCGCTGCAGCAGGCGCGCCGGGCGTTCGCCGAGAATCCGCACGACATCGCGTGTTTCATCGCCGAACCCATCCAGGGCGAGGGCGGCGACCATCACTTCCGGCCGCAGTTCTTCCAGGCCATGGCGGAACTGTGCCGCCGTCACGATGCGCTGCTGATCTTCGACGAGGTGCAGACCGGCGTCGGGCTGACGGGAACCACCTGGGCGTACCAGCAGTTCGGCGTCGCACCCGACATCGTCGCCTTCGGTAAGAAGACCCAGGTCTGCGGCATCATGGCCGGCGGCCGGATCGACGAGATCCCCGACAACGTCTTCATGGTCTCGTCGCGGCTCAACTCCACCTGGGGTGGCAGCCTGACCGACATGGTCCGCGCCCGGCGCATTCTGGAGGTGATCGAGCGGGACCGGCTCGTCGACCGGGCGCGCATGACCGGGGCGCATCTGCTGTCCGGGCTGAACCAGCTCGCCGGCCGCCACCGGCTGGTCGGCGAGCCGCGCGGACGCGGCCTGATGTGCGCGTTCACCCTGCCCACGCCCACCGTCCGCGACGCCGTGCTCACCCGCCTGCGGGTCGACGAGCACGTGCTGATGATCGGAACCGGGCAGCGCGGCATCCGGTTCCGGCCGCCGCTGACGGTCACCACCGCCGAACTGGACGAGGCGCTCGACGCGCTGGACCGCGTGCTGGGAGAGGTGGCACGGCACTGATCCGCCGGGCCGGGAACCGTCCGGCAGAGTCGGACCCGGTCAGGACTCGACGTCGAGGTGGAACGGGAGCGTGACGTCGACGGTCGTGCCGCGGCCCTCGGGACTGTCGAGCACGAGGTCCCCGCCGAGAGCCTCGGTCCGATCCCGCAGCCCGTCCAGCCCCCCGCCGGGCGTCGGCCGCGCGCCACCGCATCCGTCGTCACGGATCGTCATGCGCAGCGCATCACCCGCCCGGTGCAGGCAGATGCGGACGGCGGTGGCCCCGGAGTGCTTTCCGGCATTGGTGACGGCCTCCGCCCCGATGAGGTACGCGGCGAGCTCGACGGGAGGCGAGGGCCGGCCGGGGAGGCCGTCGTCGATGCCGACGGGCACGGGTGCCCGCTCGGCCAGCGAGCGCAGCGCAGCCGCGAGCCCGCGCTCGGTGAGCACCGCCGGGTAGACACCCCGGGCGAGCTCCCGCAGTTCCGTCAGGGCGGTGTCGAGTTCGGCGGCACCGTCCGCGAGCAGCCGGCGCAGATCGGCCTCCTCCCCGGCGCGCTGGGCGCGGCGCAACAACAGCGACGCGGCGACGAGCCGTTGCTGCGCACCGTCGTGCAGGTCGCGCTCGAGGCGTCGCCGCTGGATGTCGCCGGCCGCGACGATCCGTTCGCGGGAGCGCCGTACCTCGTCGAGCCGGAGCTGCAGGTCCGCCTGCAACCGTTCGTGCTCAAGAGCCAGCGCGGTGGCGCTGTGGACCGCGGCGAGCAGCTCGGGTTGGGTCTCGAGGGACGGGTCGTACACCAAGGCCCCCACGGGAGTGCCGCCGCGTTCGAGGATGGTCGCCGCGCGAGAATCGGAAGGGCGGGGAAGAGCGTGGACCGACCCGTCCGGATCGACGTAGGCCGCGCGCTCCGGCGCATAGGTCCACAGCACCAGGCTCGGGTCGTGCACGGCCCGCCGCAGCGCGTCGACGAATCCGACACCGATGGGGGCGGAACCGATCTCCACCATCGCGTCGCTGACCGCAGCACGCGCCAGCCGGTACCGGACGAGACCGACCGCCACCGCCAGCGGAAACAGCGCCGTGGTCGGGTAGCGCAGGTTGAGCACCCACGGCGGGGGCGACCAGGGAAGGCTCACCGCACTCGACAGCACCACGATCGTGATCACCGCCGAGAGGCCGTACGCGACGCCGAGCGGCGCGAAGCCGGCCCGGTACGCCGGTGAGCCCGAACGCCAGCGAACGATCACCACCAGCACGAGCGTGCCCACGATCAGGAACGCGCAGAACCCGACGACGAGCTGCACCGCCTGTGCCAGGGACGGATCATCTCGGAGCAGAAGAAGATTCGTCGACGTCGACGGTGATGCCGCGGGTGCGGTCCGCGGATCGAAGAACAGCCACTCGGCCACGATGCCGATCGTGGCGAGAAGCCACGCGGCGCCCACGAACAGACGCTGCCACCGTCGGTGCAGCCGGCCGGTCGGGAACCCGATCAGGGCCTGCAGCAGGACGGGCAGATACAGGTTCGTCGCCGCCACGCCGACGGTGAAGGCCACGGGCTCGCCGGAACGTCGCAGGCCGCCGAGGAACCACAACAGGCCGGCCATGAGGATGAGGGGCCCGCTCAGGTCGTGCGGGCGGTTGTTCCATGCGATCGCTCCGGAGACGACGAATGCGACTCCGGTGCCGAGGAACAGCGCGAGTTCGGTGGGCCCGAACACCGGCAGGAACGGCCCCTCGGCGGCGGCGAAGGATTCCCGCGGCCCGAGGAGCAGCGTGCGGGCCGGATCCCGCAGCGCCGCCGGCGACCAGTCCACCGCCGCGGCGATCGCCGCGACCAGCACCGCGGTGACCACGACGAGCAGCTGGATGACTCGGTGCCGCACGGCCGGCCTCCTCCCGGACCGTCTCGGTCTCCTCCCGGACCGTCTCAGTCTCCTCCCGCGCCGTCGCCGGCACCACCGTGCTGGCACGGACCGCGTGCGGGTGTCACCACGGTCCCGCATTCCGGTGTCACCACGGATGCAGCGACGGGGGCCGAACCGCACAGTTGTGGTGGGTCCGGAACCCGCCGGGCCGCACGGAAGCGGTAGCGGTAGCGAGAGCGCCGCAAGAACCGAAGGAGAAGGTCATGCGGTTCACCATCATCGTGAATGCCCTCACGAACCTGCTGCCGCTCGTGTTGCCCGACGACGCGAGCATCAAGGACGTCATCCGCGCCCTCACGCGGTAGTGGGTGGGTCCTGTGACACTCGGCTGCCGGCGAATCCGGCACTCGCGTCGATCGCCCGGATCTCCGCGTGCGCCCGGCGCCGCTCCGGCGGATCGGACCGGGTGCACCGATCCGGACGGGTGAACCGACCCGGTTAGGGTGGGCGCATGTCGGACTCCGCCGGTCGTCCCGGTACCCCCACCTCCCGAGGGCCGATGCCCGGTCCCGAAGCGACCTCGATACCGAACCTGCGCGATGTCGGTGGATACGCCACGCGCGACGGTGCGTCGGTGCGCCGGGGCATCGTCTTCCGGTCCACCGACCTGAGCCGGGTGACCGACGCCGATGCGCGGGTGCTGTCCGGGCTCGGCCTGGCGACTGTCGTGGACCTGCGGACCGAACCGGAGCGGCAGGCGGCGCCGGACCGGCTCCCGGAGGGTGTGCGTACCCTCGCCCTCGACGTGCTCGCCGACCGCGAGCACGGTTCGATCGCCGCGCACATGAAGGAGCTTCTGACCGACGCCGCGTTCGCCCGCGAGGTCCTCGGGGACGGGCGCGGCGCCGAATACCTGCGGGGCAGTTACCGTGACTTCGTCCTGCTGCCGAGCGCCCGCGCCGCATACCGGACGTTGTTGCAGACCCTGCTGACCGGCGACGCCGACCCGGTGCTCGTGCACTGCACCACCGGCAAGGACCGCACGGGGTGGGCGTCGGCCGTCCTGCTGCTCGCGCTGGGCGTGGACGAGGACACCGTCTTCGAGGACTACCTGCTCACCAACGAGCTGCTGCTGCCGGTGTTCGCCCCGGTCCTCGAAGCGCTCACGGCGAAGGGGGTGCCCCGCGGGGACCTCGAATCCGTCCTCGGTGTCCGCGCCGAGTACCTCGCGACGGCGCTCGCGGCGGCGGAGGAGGCGTTCGGGTCGTTCGACCGCTACCTGAGCGACGCCCTGGGGCTCACGGACTCCGGTCGGGCGCTGCTACGGCAACGACTCCTGGAATGAGGGCCGGGGGAGCGGACGGCGCAGGCGCCGGGCCCTACGGTTCCGAGCGACTCCGTCGGCGTACGGCCTCGAACACCGTGACACCGATCGCCACGCCGAGCAGATCCGCGCACCAGTCCCACACCGACCCCGACCGCCGGACCGCGACGGTCGCCTGCAGGACCTCCGTGACCCCCCCGTACACCGCGAGCCACGCGACGGTCGCGGCGGGCGGGATCCGGGCGAAGCGGGACGCGTACGCGAGCACCGCGAACATCAGTGCGTGCGTGATCTTGTCGGCGTGCGGGAACGCCGACGGAGTCGTATCGCCCGGCAGCATGAGCAGCACGGTGACGACCACGAGCGTGAGCGCCACCGGAACGAACCTGGCGGTCATGTAGATTCGGTGACCGCCATGTTCCAGGCGCTCTCGGCGAACCGGCGCACGGCGGCCAACGCGGCGGCCAGCGCATCCTCGCAACCGGGTTCGGCCGACCCGGTCAGCGTCCCGTCCGGCCGGAGTTCCACGGTGGCTTCGACATCGGCGGTCGTCGCCTCCCGCACCGACCAGTGGTAGCCCGTGCCGGCGGCCCACTCGTCGGGGCGTTCGGCGAGCAGGTACCAGTTGCCGGCGTTGATCTCGACGGGGTCCACTCAGCAGCCGCCCTTCGTGCCCTTGGTCGCGGAGTACAGGATGCCTGCGGCCGGGATCAGCAGGAACCACAACCAGTTGTCGAAGACGAAGAACAGCAGGAGGGCGACGAGGGGGATCAGCCCCATGGCGGCGGTGCGCCACCTCTCCCGCTGCTCGGCCTTCGCGGTGTCGTCCACCGGCGCAGGCGTGTTCGGGGTCGCCGGGGGAAGGTCGGTGAACAGGGCGTCGAGTTCGGCGCGGGTGGTGGCGGCGGCCGCCTTCGCGCTGCGCTCGTCGAACTCGACGAGGGTGAGCCTGCCCGCACCGAAGTGCTCACCGAGCAGGTTCAGTGCCTGTTCGCGTTCGACGGTGCCGATGCGGACCTCGGGGGAGTCGGCCATGGGTCCACACTAATGGGTCGTCAGCGACCGGTCCCGCCGGTCCCGGTCCGGAATGCCCGGGAGATGATCAGGATCAGCGCGACGGCGGAGATCAGCAGCGCGATGGGGTGCCGCAGCACCAGCGCCGGCGCGACGGCGAACATGCTCATCGTCAGCAGCCACACCAGGTCCGGGACGTCGCGCGTCGCGGATGGCTGTGGGTCCCGGGAGTGCGGGTCCCGGGCGGCGGGGGCGGGGAGCGGCGGGACGTCGCGGAGAAAGGCCGGCTCGGCCGTGCGCGGTCGTCCGCCGCGGGCGCGGGCGGCAAGGACGGCGACGGTGGCGGCGACCGTCGCGCCCGTCATGATCCACACGTTCGGTTCCAGGAGTTGGTAGAACGCGACCAGTCCGAGGGCCACGACCGGGACCAGAAGCCACCATCCGCGCCGGTGCCCGTCGGCCCGGCCGGTCACGGTGGGCAGGTCGGTGAACAGGACCGCGAGATCGCGGCGGGTGACGGCGGCGGCGATGCGGCCGCTGCGGTCCTCGAACTCGGTGAGGGTGAGGCGACCGGCACCGAAGTGCTCGCCGAGCAGGCGCTGGGCCTGTTCGCGCTCGGCCGTGCCGATACGGACCTCCGGTGAATCGGCCATATCACCACCCTAGTCCCGGAACGAACGACGGCGCGCCCCGTGAATCCGAGGATTCGCGGGGCGCGCCGTCGCAGGCGGAACTGCTACTTGAGCTCGGCGAGCACCGTGCCCTGGGTGATGGCGGCGCCGGGCTCGACCGACAGGCCGGTGACGACGCCGGCCTTGTGCGCGTTGACCGGGTTCTCCATCTTCATGGCCTCGAGCACCACGATCAGGTCACCCTCGGCGACCTCCTGACCCTCGGAGACCGCGACCTTGACGACGGTGCCCTGCATCGGCGCGGTCACCGCGTCACCGGAGGCCTTGCCGCCGTGGGCGCCGCCCCGCTTGCGCGGCTTCGGCTTCTTGCGGAGCGCCCCGCCGGCGGCACCGCCGCCGGCGCCGAGGGTGAACTGGCCGGGCAGCGACACCTCGACGCGGCGGCCGCCGACCTCGACGACGACGTTCTGCCGCGGCAGCGCCTCGTCCTCGTCCTCGGGGGCGACCCCACCGCCGGTGTACGGCTCGACGGTGTTCTCCCACTCGGTCTCGATCCACTTGGTGTAGACGTCGAACTTCTCGCCGTCCCCGACGAAGGCGGGGTGCTCGACGATGTGCCGGTGGAACGGGATCACGGTGGCCAGGCCGTCGACCTCGAACTCGGCGAGGGCGCGGCGAGCACGCTCGAGGGCCTGGGTGCGGGTCTCGCCCGTGACGATCAGCTTGGCGAGCATCGAGTCGAACTGGCCGCCGATGACGTCGCCCTGCACCACACCGGAGTCGACGCGCACGCCCGGGCCCGAGGGCTCGCGGTACACGCTGATCGGACCGGGGGCCGGCAGGAAGCCGCGGCCGGCGTCCTCACCGTTGATGCGGAACTCGAACGCATGCCCGCGCGGGGCCGGGTCCTCGGTGAGCTCGAGCTTCTCGCCGTTGGCGATGCGGAACTGCTGGCGCACCAGGTCGATGCCGGCGGTCTCCTCGGTGACCGGGTGCTCGACCTGCAGGCGGGTGTTGACCTCGAGGAAGGACACCGTGTCGCCCTGGACCAGGTACTCGACCGTGCCGGCGCCGTAGTAGCCGGCCTCGCGGCAGATGGCCTTGGCGGACTCGTGGATGCGGCGGCGCTGCTCGTCGGTCAGGAACGGCGCGGGGGCCTCCTCGACGAGCTTCTGGAAGCGGCGCTGCAGCGAGCAGTCGCGGGTGCCGGCGACGATGACGTTGCCGTGCTGGTCGGCGATGACCTGCGCCTCCACGTGGCGCGCCTTGTCGAGGTACTGCTCGACGAAGCACTCGCCCCGGCCGAAGGCGGCGATGGCCTCGCGGGTCGCGGACTCGAACAGCTCGGGGATCTCCTCGATGGTGTGCGCGACCTTCATGCCGCGGCCGCCACCACCGAAGGCCGCCTTGATCGCGACCGGCACGCCGTACTGCTTCGCGAACTCGACGACCTCGTCGGCGTTCTTGACGGGATCCTTGGTGCCGGCGGCCATGGGTGCCTTGGCGCGCTCGGCGATGTGCCGCGCGGTGACCTTGTCGCCGAGGTCGCGGATGGCCTGCGGGGAGGGGCCGATCCAGATCAGACCGGCGTCGATCACGGCCTGCGCGAAGTCGGCGTTCTCGGACAGGAAGCCGTAGCCGGGGTGGATCGCGTCGGCACCGGACTTGCGGGCGGCGTCGAGGATCTTGTCGAACACCAGGTAGGACTCGGCGGAGGTTTGGCCACCGAGCGCGAATGCCTCGTCGGCGAGCTTCACGAACTGGGCGTCGGCGTCGGGTTCTGCGTAGACGGCCACGCTCCCGTAACCGGCATCCTTGGCGGCTCGGATGACCCGCACAGCGATCTCGCCGCGGTTGGCGACGAGCACCTTCGTGATGTGCGCGCTGGCATGACTGGGCACGGAGCCTCCTGTTGATCGATCGTTAGGTTATTGCCGTCTCTGGGAGTGTAGGCGCCAATCCGATAGACGATGTAACCGGATAGCCCCTACACCCTACGGGTCGCCCGGAACCCGGCAACATTACCGGCCGGTAGCGGAAGCGCCCTCGTTCCCGTGTTCCGGCGTGTCCCACTCGCGGCCCTCGCTCGCCTCGTGCATCAATTCCCGGACCCGCTCGACGAACGACGGCACGTTGGCCGCGGCGGTCGGCGTGTCGGGAAACCGGCCCGCCAGGTTCACTCCCTTCGGGCTGCGGTTGAACCACAGGAACACGTCGTGCGTGTAGCTGCGGCTGCGCAGCGTCCGGGCGTTCCACTGCGGCCACTGCGCGGCCATGGGGACGAAGCGAACGTCCATGTACGACACCAGGAATCGCGGTCGCATGGGTACCTCGAGCAGTTCGCCGACCAGGTCGAACGGCACCCGGGCGCTCGCCCGCGTGCGGCGCAGCTCGGCGCCCGCGCGCGCCGTGAGCGTCGCGAAGTCCGTGGCCCCGGCCGCATCGATGTCGACCGGGCGCAGCCCCACGAACCAGCCGAGGGCCCCGGCCCACATCGGACCGCTGCGGGTGTGGGATGGCGCGATCGTCCGGAACCGGTCGACCCCGGCGAGCTCGACCGTGGCGCGGGCGAGGCACGCGAGCGTGCCGGCGAAGAAGCCGTGCCCGGCCTCCCGGCAGCGGGCGGCGAAGCGGTTGGCCCGGTCGTCGTCGAGCATCCGCGTCGACAGACGGCGCTGCGGCACCGCACCGGCCGGCCGGGGGCCGAGGGGCAACGGGAACTCGGGCATCGCGCCGCCGCCGGCGGTCAGGGCCTCCCGCCAGATCCGCACGGCCTCGTGCTCGCCGGCCAGATCGGCGGCGTCCGCCCGCTCCGCGGCACCGAAGTCGATGTAGCTGCCCACGGGGAACAGTCCGGCCGGCCGGCCGGACCGTTCCTGCTCGTACAGGGCCGTGATCTCGTGGGCGACCAGCACGACCGAGTAGGCGTCGGCGACGGCGTGGTCGGCGGCGAAGAACACCGTGAACGACGCCGCGGACGCGTCCCCGTCCTCGGGCTCGAGGGTGGCGAAGACATACGCCGGCCACGTGTGCGGCTCGGTGCAGTCGGCCAGCAGTTGCTCGAGGTGCTCGCGGATGTCGTCCGGGGCGGACGGCAGGTGCCGGACGTATCGGACCGACACCGCGCCCGGCGGCGCGGTCCGCCGGGTCACGCCGCCGGAGCCGACGGCGCCGTCACCGCTCAGGACGACCTGGCTGCGCAGCGGTTCGTGCCGGTCGATCCACCGCTCCAGGGCGCGCCGGAACGGCTCCTCCTCGAGGCGTCCCGCGACCTCGAAGGCGGTGCCCAGCCACGCGTCCGGGACGTCGCCGTACCGGCTGCCCGCGGTGCGCCGCAGATGTGCCTCGTGCACGTACGACACCGGTCGCGGATCGGTGCTCCAGGCATCCGCTGCGACGCACGGCAGCCATTCGGTCAGTACACCCGCCGGGATGGGGTAGTCCTCGAGTTCGGTGAACTCCATGGCATCTCAGGAACGCAGATGCCGCTTGATGCGCGCCAGCATCGCGCTCATTCCCCGCAGGCGCAGCGGGCTGACCGCGTCGGCCAGCCCGAGGGCCGAGTAGAAGTCGTCGGGCACCTCGAGGATCTGCTCGGCGCTGAGACCGTCGAGCCCCTGATGCAGGATCGATGCGAATCCGCGGGTGGTCGGGGCCTCGGGGGGCGCGCTGAAGTGCAGCCGCACGTGCTCCCGGTCGGCCGTATCGACCGACAGGAACAGCGGCGACTGACATTCGGGGACCGGCTCCATCGCCGCTTCCTCGAGCTCGGCCGGGATCGGCGGGAGTTCCCGGCTGAACTCGAGCAGCAGCTGCAGCTTGTCCTGGCCCTCGACGGCAGCGAAATCGTCGACGATCTCGGCGAGGGGAGCGGGCAGGGTCACCGGGCCGGCACCTCTCCGGGCTCCTCGCCCTTGACGATCGGCACCCGCACCGCGTTGCCCCACTCGGTCCACGACCCGTCGTAGTTGCGCACGTGCTGGTAGCCGAGCAGGTAGGTCAGCACGAACCAGGTGTGGCTGGACCGTTCCCCGATGCGGCAGTAGGCGATGACGTCGGAGTCCGGCGCGATGTCGGCGTAGATCTCCTCGAGCTCGGGGCGCGACCGGAACCGGCCGTCCGGCGCCGCCGCGCGGGCCCACGGGATGGACACGGCCGTGGGGATGTGGCCGCCGCGCAGGGCGCCCTCCTCGGGGTAGTCCGGCATGTGGGTGCGCTCGCCGGTGTACTCCTGCGGGGAACGCACGTCCACGAGCGGGCCCTTGCCGAGATGGTCCAGCACGTCGTCCTTGAACGCCCGGATCGCGGCGTCGTCCCGCTCGACCACCGGGTAGCCGGTGGTGGTGCTCACCGGGATGTCGAGGGTGGTGTCGCGGTTCTCGGCGATCCAGGCGTCGCGGCCGCCGTCGAGCAGGCGCACGTCCTCGTGGCCGAACAGGGTGAACACCCACATCGCGTACGCGGCCCACCAGTTGGACTTGTCGCCGTAGACGACGACCGTGTCGGTGCGGCGGATGCCCTTGCGGTCCATGAGGGCGGCGAACCGCGTGCCGTCGATGTAGTCGCGGGTGACCGGGTCGTTGAGGTCGAGATGCCAGTCGATCTTCACGGCGCCGGGGATGTGGCCGACGTCGTAGAGCAACACGTCCTCGTCCGATTCGACGACCTTCACCTCGGGCGCACCCAGATGGGCGGACAGCCACTCCGTCGACACCAGGCGGGTCGGATCGGCGTAGGCGGCGAAGGACGGGTTGGCGTCGGGCGCGACGGGCACAGGTGGCTCCTGAGGCAGTGGTGACAGTTCGGTGATCGGCAATCCGGTGACGACGAGGTGCGCCGTCGATTCTAGGCGGTACCGTCGGGACACGTGCTGCGCTCCCCGTCCGCCCCGACCGACCTCGCGACGCGCGCCGACATCGATCGGCTCCTGCGCCGGTTCTACGACCGGGCGCTGACGGATCCGGACCTCGAGGCGGCGTTCGCGACGCTGGCCGTCGTGGGTCTCGACGAGCACCTGCCGGTCGTCGGGGACTTCTGGGAGCAGGTCCTGTTCGGCACCGGCCGTTATCGGGGCCGGCTGGTTCCGGTGCACACGGCCCTGCACCGGCAGCACGGTCTCGGCGCGGCGCGCTTCGACCGCTGGGTGCGGTTGTGGACGGACAGCGTCGAGCGCTGTTCGCCGGCGCGAACGCGGACCGGGCCAAGGCGAAGGCGGCCGCGATCGCGGCGGCGCTCAGCGCGCAGCTGGATCGAGCATCGTCAGCATGAGCCGGGACGGCTCGACGGCCCGCACCGCGTGCGGCAGGCGGGTGGTCATGTGCACCCCCCCGCCGGGCTCGAGATCCACGGTGCGCCCGTCGGCGGTGACCTGCAGGTGGCCCGTGAGGGCCTGCAGCAGCACCGGGAACGCGGCCGTGTGCTCGCGCAGTTCCTGCCCGGCGTCGAACGCGAAGATCACCACGCGGGCGCCCTCGGCCACGAGGACGCGCTGTGGGCGCGGCCGGTCGGGGTAGGGCTCGACGGCGTCGCGGACGTCGGCGAGATACGACAGGGCGGGGGTCGCGGGTTCGGGCTGCGGCGCGGCGGCGGGGCTCACGACCGCAGGCTACCGCGGCTTCGTCGCGACGATCGCCACGGCCGCGATCGACCTGCGGTACGTCGTGAACGTCGCGCGCATGCCCAGCACCCGCGTGCGGGCGTCGCCGTCGCGCAGCACGTTGCGCACGAAGCGCAGGGTGCCGACGACGCCCTCGTCGGCGACGAACCGGGCGGGCTGCAGCAGCGCCATCGGGGCGAGCCGCACGACGTCGACGCTCAGGCCCGCCTCGGTGAGCAGGGTTCGCCACTCGCCGACGGTGAGCGGCCGGGCATTGACCTTGATGGACCGGGCCAGGCCCTGCCGGATCTCCGTCTTCACCGCATCGTCGAGCTCGTCGGGGACGAGGGCGAGTTCGTGGATCGCGTACCGGCCGCCCGGGCGCAGCGTCCGCACGGCCTCGGCGACGATGCGCGCCTTGGCCGCGTCGGTCTGCATGGTGAGCATGGCCTCCCCGACGACGACGTCGGCGCCGGCGTCGGGGAGGCCGGTGGCAGCGGCGTCCGCGACGACGCAGCGGCCGCGGTCGCCGATCGAGGCGCGGGTCAGCTCGGCCGCGGCCTCGTCGTGTTCGACGCCGGTGTACGACAGCGGCGCCAGGTCCAGGATCTCCCGCGCGGTGCGGCCGAGGCCGGGCGCGAGTTCGACGACGTCGCTGCCCTCGATGTCCGCATCCACGAGCAGGCGGGTGGTCATCCCCGCGCCTCCGGGGCGCAGCACGCGCTTGCCGAGCCGGGCGAGCAGCCAGTGGCCGGGCAGGTGTGCGGAGTCGCGCTCGGACATGGGCAGGGCACGGGAATCGCTCATGCCCCGATGCTAAGGCAAGGCAAGCCTAAACTGAAGGGCTTTCGGCCGTGTTCGCGGCCCACAGCCGCGCCACCGACACCCCCACGTCGGCCAGGAGCCGACGCACCAGCGGCAGGCCGATCCCGATCACCGAGGAGGGATCGCCCTCGATGCGCTCCACGAACCAGCCGCCGAGGCTGTCGAGCGTGAACGCCCCCGCCACCTGCAGCGGCTCGCCGCTGGCCAGGTACGCCTCGAGGTCGTCCGCGGTGGGGCGGCCGAAGTGGACGGTGGTGCTGCTGTGGTCGGCGGCCTGGGCGACGACCTCGCCGTCCCGCAGGCGCAGGACGCTGTGCCCGGTGAGCAGGTCGGCGCTGCGTCCCGCCATCGCCCGCCAGCGCTCGCGCGCCACCTCGACCGTCCCCGGTTTGCCCTGCAACTGCCCGTCGACGAGCAGCATCGAGTCGCAGCCCACGACGAGGGTGTCGTCGCCGAGGCTGTCCCGGACCAGGCCGGGCACCACGTCCGCCGCCTTCGCGCGAGCCAATTCGGTGACCACCACCGCGGGCGGTGCCCCGGGACCGAGTGCGGCGGCGAGCGCATCCTCGTCCACCGCGGACACCCGCACGATGGGCGCGACGCCGGCCGACCGCAGCACTGACAACCGGGCCGGGGACGCCGACGCGAGCACCAGCCTCGCCATGATCAGCCCAGGTTCGGGTACGAGTACGGCGAGAACGGCGCCGTCCGGCGGTGCATCCGGGTGGGGTCGCC
>NZ_PCZU01000156.1:0-13387 GCF_002887785.1 Rhodococcus sp. ENV425 | reverse complement strand
GCCGGCCCTTGACGATCCGGATCGCCGCGGCCGCCTCGGGAGCGGCGGTCTCGGCCGCCGGCGCCGCCGCCGGGGCCTCCTCGGCCGCCGCGACCTCGGTCACCTCGGTGTCGATGATGGTCTTCTCCTCAGCTACCGCAGTCACAACACACCTCCCGGGAGGCTACCGGAGCCGGTGGGCAGGACGCGGGAGCGGGATCGCTGCGCGTTCGAAGTCATGTCGTCCCTCTCGTGGGGTCGTGGCCCGGCCGGCTCGGAAGGACCGAGCCGGCCGGGATGGTCTCGGCCGTGCGGCCGTCAGAGGGGGATGTTCCCGTGCTTCTTCGGCGGAAGCGTGACCATCTTGCGCTCGAGCAGCCGCAGGGCCGCCACGATCTGCCCGCGGGTGTGCGACGGCGGGATGACTGCGTCGACGTAGCCCCGCTCGGCGGCGACGTACGGGTTCACCAGGGTGTCCTCGTACTCGTTCTGCAGCTCGAGGCGCAGCGCGTCGACGTCCTCGCCGTTCTTGGCCGCCTCGAGCAGGCGCTTGCGGTAGACGAAGCCGACGGCACCGGAGGCGCCCATGACGGCGATCTGCGCGGTCGGCCAGGCCAGGTTGACGTCCGCGCCCATGTGCTTCGAGCCCATCACGTCGTACGCGCCGCCGTAGGCCTTGCGGGTGATGACGGTGATCTTGCCGACAGTGGCCTCGCCGTACGCGTACAGCAGCTTGGCGCCGCGGCGGATGATGCCGTTGTACTCCTGCTCGGTGCCCGGCAGGAAGCCCGGCACGTCGACGAGCGTGACGATCGGGACGTTGAACGCGTCACAGGTGCGCACGAAGCGCGCGGCCTTCTCCGACGCGTCGATGTCCAGGCAGCCGGCGAACTGGGTCGGCTGGTTGGCGACGATGCCGACGGACCGGCCGTCGACGCGGCCGAAGCCGACGATGATGTTCTGGGCGCGCTCGGCCTGGACCTCGAGGAACTCGTCGTCGTCGAGCAGGCGACGGATCACCTCGTGCATGTCGTACGGCTGGTTCGCCGAGTCGGGAATCAGCGTGTCGAGCTCGATGTCCTCCTCGGTCAGCGACTCCTCGATCGACCCGAGGATCGGGTCGGTCGGCTCGGTGCGCGGCGCGGCGGCCTGGTTGTTGCTCGGCAGGTAGGACAGCAGGTCCTTGACGTAGTCCAGGGCGTCCTGCTCGCCGTCGGCGACGTAGTGCGCGACACCGGACTTGACCATGTGGGTGTGCGCGCCGCCGAGATCCTCCATGGTGACGTCCTCACCGGTGACGGTCTTGATGACGTCGGGACCGGTGACGAACATCTGGCTGGTCTGGTCGACCATCACCACGAAGTCGGTCAGGGCGGGGGAGTAGACGTGTCCACCGGCGGCCGGGCCCATGATCAGCGAGATCTGCGGGATCACCCCGGAGGCCTGCACGTTGCGGTGGAAGATCTCGCCGTAGAGGCCGAGCGAGACGACACCCTCCTGGATGCGCGCGCCCGCCCCCTCGTTGATGCCGATCAGCGGGCGGCCGGTCTTGAGCGCCAGGTCCATGACCTTGACGATCTTCTCGCCGTAGACCTCGCCGAGGCTGCCGCCGAAGACGGTCGCGTCCTGCGAGAACACGCACACGTCGCGGCCGTCGATGGTGCCGTAGCCGGTCACGACGCCGTCGCCGACCGGGCGGTTCTCGGCCAGGCCGAAGTTGGTGCTGCGGTGCCGGGCGAGCTGGTCGAGCTCGACGAACGAGCCCTCGTCGAGCAGCGCTTCGATGCGCTCGCGGGCGGTCAGCTTGCCCTTCGCGTGCACCTTCTCGACGGCGGCCTCACCGCTCGGGGCCTGAGCCTGAGCCTGGCGATTGCGCAGGTCCGCCAGCTTGCCGGCAGTCGTGTGGATATCGGGCGTACTCGCCGCCTCGGGCGCGGACGGCTCCTGGACAGTGGTCATGGCCCATGAGCTTAGCGAGCGTCAGTCAGCGATCGCGCACCGAGGCCCCGCTTGTGTTGAATCATTGAACTGAAGCTACCGGCGAGTACGTTTCGCTGCCCATCCTAGGCTGTGCGGATGCCCACCGAACCCGAACCGCAGCGCCCGCCCGTCGACCCCGCGCCCGTGCGGCGCGAGCTGGATGCCGCCCGGCTGCGCGCCGCGCTCGTGCGTGGCGCCGACCCCGACGCGTTCTACCGGCGCCTCGACGTCGTCACCGAGACCGCCTCGACCAACGCCGACCTGCTCGCGGCCGCCCGCGAACCCGGAGCCGACCGCCGCGTCCTGCTCGCCGAGTTCCAGCACGGCGGCCGGGGCCGGCACTCGCGTGGATGGACCGGTGTTCCCCGCGCCCAGGTGATTGTCTCGGTGCTGCTGCGCATGCCCGGCATCGACCTCGCCGACCTGGGCTGGCTGCCGCTGCTGGCCGGCATCGCCACCGTCGACGCGATCCGCTCGGTCACCGGAGTGGACGCCGAACTGAAGTGGCCCAACGACGTGCTCGTCGAGGGCCGCAAGGTGGCCGGCATCCTCGCCGAGGTCGCCGGCACCCACCCCGAGCCCGTCGTGGTGGTGGGCATCGGCCTCAACGTCTCGCTCACCGAGGACGAGCTGCCGGTTCCCACCGCGACGTCGCTCGCGCTCGCCGGGGCGACCGAACTCGATCGCACCGCACTCGCCGAGGCCCTGCTGCGCGAACTCGGCCGCCGGTGGGAGCAGTGGTACGTCGCGGGCTGGGACGTCGCCGGGCTGGCCGCTGCCTACCGCGACCGGTGCGGCACGCTCGGCCGCCGGGTGCGGGCGGTCCTGCCGGGCGACACGGAACTGCACGGCGTCGCGGTCGACATCGACGAGCAGGGCCGCATCGTCATCACCCCGGACGACGGTGGCGAGCCGATCGCGGTGTCGGCCGGGGACATCACCCACCTGCGCCCGGTGCCCTGACCCGGCACGGGCGCCCGGCGCCGCGGCTGTGCCATCGTGTCCGGCATGGGATACCCGGAGGACGCCCTCGCCCCCGAGGAACGGCTGCTGCTGCACCGGCACCCGCACTGGAAGATGCTCATCGTGCCGGCGGCGATCTTCCTGGTCGCCACCGCGCTCGCGGGATTCCTGCTCGGCCTGAGCCAGGCCCGGCTCGACGGCTCCACCGCGAGCACGCTGACGATCGTGCTCGCGGTGCTGTGGGCGGCGATCGTCGCGTGGCAGTGCCTGGCGCCGCTCGTGAGCTGGCTGTCGACCCACTTCATCGTGACCGACCGGCGGGTGCTCGTCCGGCAAGGCGTGCTCACCCACTCCGGCATCGACATCCCGATGGGCCGCATCAGCAACGTGCAGTTCCGGCACGGCCTGCTGGACCGGATCCTGCGCACCGGCACCCTCGTCATCGTCTCCGCGGCCGACGATCCGCTCGAGTTCGACGACATCCCCGACGTGCAGCGCGTGCATGCCCTGCTGTACCAGCAGGCGTTCCACGCCGACCCGGCGCGGGACCGGGAACCCCGACCCGACGGGCCGAGTCGCAAAGCCTGGTAACGCGCCGGACGGCCGGTGCCGATCCGTACGCTGGATCCGTGACCGCAGTCCTGCTCGCCGAAGACGACGAAGCCATCGCCGCGCCCCTGTCCCGGGCGCTGGGCCGGGAGGGATACGACGTCACCGTCGAACAGACCGGTCCCGCCGCGCTCGAACGGGCCCTGTCCGGTGATTACGAATTGCTCATCCTCGACCTCGGGCTGCCCGGCATCGACGGCCTCGAGGTGTGCCGGCAGATCCGGGCCCACCGCTCCGACCTCGCCGTCCTGATGCTCACCGCCCGTACCGACGAGGTCGACTTCGTCGTCGGCCTCGATGCCGGCGCCGACGACTACGTCGGCAAGCCCTTCCGGCTCGCCGAACTCATGGCCCGGGGCCGGGCGCTGCTGCGCCGCCGTGGCGGCGGCGAGCCCGAGGACATCGTCGAGGTCGCGGGGATCCGGCTCGAGCGGGCGGCCCGGCGCGTGCTCGTCGACGGCTCCGAGGTCACCCTCGCCAACAAGGAGTACGAACTGTTGCGGGTGCTGCTCGAGCACGCCGGCCAGGTGGTCTCGCGGGACGTGATCCTGCAGGAGGTGTGGGGCGACGCCGACCTGCGCGGGTCCAAGACTCTCGACATGCACATGTCCTGGCTGCGCCGCAAGATCGGTGACGAGGGCCCGGCCGGGGAGCGGCGCATCGCCACCGTCCGCGGCGTCGGCTTCCGCCTGAACACCGACTGACGGGACCGGAGTGCGCCGCCGAATCCTGTTCGCGGTCCTCGCGGGCTCGCTGCTCGTGGCCCTGCTGCTCGGAGTCCCGCTCGCCTACACCGCCTGGCTGTTCGTCGAGGACACCGCTCGCAGGGACCTGCAGGACCGGCTCGACCGCATGTCCGCGGAGATCATCGCCCAGGAGGGCGCCGACGGCCTGGTCGTCGGCGGCCTCGACACCAGTTCGCTGCGGCTCGTCGTTCCCGACGGCGGCCGCCTCCTCGTCGTCTACCCGACCCCCGAGGACGCCGCGGCCCGCCTCGACATCGGCGCCGCCGCAGTCCCGAACCCCCTGGTCGAGTCCCTGTCGATGGGAACGTCGGGATCCCTGCGGCTCGAGGCGCCGTCCGAGGACATGCGCCTGCTGCAGCGGCAGGTCCTGGTCGGGGTGACGCTGCTGGTGCTGTTGTCCATGGCCGTCGGCGCCGTCGTCGCCGTCGTCACCGCGCGGCGGCTGGCCGACCCTCTGCGCGACGTCGCGGCGCGGGCCCGCCGGCTGGCCGAGGGCGACTTCCGGCCCGATCCACGCCGGCACGGCATCCCGGAACTCGACCGCGTCTCGGACGTCCTCGACGCCGCGACCGTGGAGATCGCCGGGCGCCTGCAGCGGGAGCACGCCCTCGTCGGCGACGTCTCGCACCAGCTGCGGTCCCGGCTGACCGCGGTGCGGCTGCGCCTCGACGAGCTGTCCACCCACGCCGACCCGGCCGTCGTCGAGGAGGCGGAGGAGGCGATGCGCCAGGTGGACCGGCTCACCACCGCCATCGACGAGCTGGTCCGCGCGTCCCGTAACAGCGGCTCCGAGCTGCGCACCGAGGTGTCCGTCGTGGGGGAGCTGGCGGGGGTGATCGCGGACTGGCGGGGGCCCTACAAGGAGGCGGGCCGGGAACTGCTGCTGAGCGGGGATCCGTCGCTGCGCAGCCGCGTGACCGGATCCCGGCTGCGCGAGGCCGTCGCGGTGCTGGTCGACAATGCCCTCATGCACGGCGGTGGAACGTGCACGGTGTCCGTGCGGCGGGTATCGACCCACGGCGGCGGATCGACCGTGTGCGTGGAGGTGACCGACGAGGGTGACGGTGTCAGCGACGAGCTGGCCCCGCACATCTTCGACCGCGGCTTCTCGGGTACCGGCTCGACCGGGGTGGGACTCGCGCTCGCCCGTGCCCTGACCGAGGCCGACGGCGGGCGCCTGGAACTGCAACGCCGGCGGCCCGCCCTGTTCGCCCTGTTCCTCGGCTCGACCCGCGACGAGTCCGCCCCCGCGGGGATCCGGGAACCACGCTGACCCGCGGCGGCGGGGGACCGGATTCGGCTGACCCGCGGCGGCGGGGACCGGACTCAGGAGTGTCCCAGGCCTTCCTCGGCGAGTTCCTCGTGCTCGGGAACGTCGTCTCCGCCGGGGTTCATCTCCTCCGGGAACACGAAACGGCGGAAGCACCAGAACCGGAAGATCATCTGCAGCAGATTGCCGATGAGATAGGCGCTGACGAAGTCGGCGATGTTCTCCATGGTGAGGCTGACGTTCGGCACCCGCAGGTCGAACACGTAGCTCGAGATCCACAACGGGATGAAGCTGAGGACCACGCCGATGCCGCTGACGGCGAAGAACAGCAGCGCCTCGTGGTGCCGCTCCCGGCCGCCCCGGTTCTTGAACGACCACTCCCGGTTGAGGACGTACGAGCAGATCACGGCGATCACCCCGGCGATGACCTTGGCGGTCACCGGCTTCTCCTCGAGCACCGTGAGCTTGAGGGTGTAGAAGATGACCGAGTCGACGACGAAGGTGGTGCCGCCGACGATCGCGAACTTGATCAACTCGTGGTGCCGCAGCAACAGGCCCCGCAGAGGCTCGGGGACTCGGTTCACGGCAGCATCGACGAAAGACACCCGGACGAGTCTACGAAACCGGGATCCGAACACACGAACCCGCGGGCGGTTTATCAGCTTTACCACAGGAACGACGGGGTGTCGCGCGGGAGCGCGGCGCCGCGCCCGCCGCCCGCTGTGACACCATGGTGAGCCGTGACCGCTACACCCCCGGACTCGGCCGCCGCGACTCCCGCCTCCGCGGCCGGCGACGCCCCTTCGCACCCTCCCCGCACGCTGCCCACCGGTATGCCGGTCGTCGCGATGGTCGGCGGCGGCCAGCTCGCCCGGATGACCCACCAGGCCGCGATCGCGCTCGGCCAGACCCTGCGGGTGCTGGCCGCGAGCCCGGACGATCCGGCCGCGCGGGTCAGCCCCGACGTGGTGCTCGGCAGCCACACCGATCTCGACGCGTTGCGCAGTGCCGCGACCGGCGTCCACGCCTTGACCTTCGACCACGAGCACGTGCCCACCGAGCATCTCGAGGTGCTCCAGCGTGAGGGCGTCAGCGTGCAGCCGCCGCCGCAGGCCCTGATCTACGCGCAGGACAAGCTCGCGATGCGCCGGCGCCTCGCGGAGCTCGGTGCCCCGGTGCCGCCGTTCACCGAGCTCACCTCGGTCGACGACCTCACCGCGTTCGGCGACGAGCACGGGTGGCCCGTCGTGATCAAGTCGGCGCGCGGCGGCTACGACGGTCGCGGTGTGTGGATCACCGACGACGTGGACGAGGCGCAGCGGATCGTCGCCGAGCAGCTCGCGGCCGGGGTGCCGCTCATCGCCGAGGAGAAGGTCTCGTGGCGGCGGGAGCTGTCCGCGATGGTCGCGCGCTCGCCGTTCGGGCAGGGCGCGAGCTGGCCCGTGGTCGAGACCGTGCAGTTGAACGGGCAGTGCGCCGTCGTCATCGCGCCCGCCCCGAACCTGCGGGCCGACATCGAGGCCGGCGCCGAGCAGCTGGCCCTGCGCATCGCCGCCGAGCTCGGTGTGGTCGGAGTCATGGCGGTCGAACTGTTCGAGACCGAGACCGGCGAGCTGATCGTCAACGAGCTCGCGATGCGGCCGCACAACTCCGGGCACTGGGGCATGGACGGCGCCCGCACCGGGCAGTTCGAGCAGCACCTGCGCGCGGTGCTGGACTACCCGCTCGGCGACACGTCACCGATCGCCCCGGTGACGGTGATGGCGAACGTCCTCGGCGCCCCCGAGGCGCCCGCGATGAGCATGGACGAGCGGCTGCACCACCTGTTCGCCCGGATGCCCGACGTGCGTGTGCACCTCTACGGCAAGGGCGAGCGCAAGGACCGCAAGATCGGGCACGTCAACGTGCTCGGGGACGCGTCCGGGTCGATCGACGACCCGCAGTACGTGGCGGCGGTGCGCGAACGCGCGGAACGCGCGGCGCACTGGCTCTCGCACGGAGTGTGGACCGACGGATGGGATTCTCACGGTGACTGACGGAGCACAGGTCGGCCTGATCATGGGCAGCGACTCGGACTGGCCGACGATGGAGGCCGCCGCCGAGGCGCTCGTCGAGTTCGGCATCCGCTTCGAGGTGGGGGTCGTCTCGGCCCACCGCACCCCGCAGCGCATGCTCGACTACGCCCGCGACGCCGCCGGACGCGGCATCAAGGTGATCATCGCCGGCGCCGGCGGTGCCGCCCACCTTCCGGGCATGGTCGCCTCCGCGACCCCGCTCCCGGTGATCGGCGTGCCCGTCCCCCTGAAGTACCTCGACGGCATGGACTCGCTGCTGTCGATCGTGCAGATGCCTGCCGGGGTGCCTGTCGCGACCGTCTCCATCGGCGGCGCCCGCAACGCCGGCCTGCTCGCCGCCCGTATCCTCGGCGCGGCCGACCCCGCGCTGCGGGGCCGGATGGAGCAGTTCCAGGCGGGCCTCGAGCAGATGGTGCTCGAGAAGGACGACGCGTTGCGGCGGAAGCTGCTGGGCTGACGGCCGCGCCGTGCCCGCCCCCACTCGCCTCGAGCGGTGGTACCGGTGGAGCGGCACCCACACCGGCACCATTGACGCGGTCCTGGCCGCTCTGCTGACCGCCTTCGGGTTGCTCGTCGTCGCCACCTCCGAGCCCGGCTGGTGGGACGCGGTCCTCGTGCTCGTCCTGAGCGTGCCGCTGGCGTGGCGGCGCACCCGGGTGGTGCCGGCCACGGCCGTGGTCGCCGCCGCCGCGTTCGTGCACCTGGCGACCGTGCCGACGGTCAGCCCCGTCGCCCCGGTGGCCGTCCCGGCGGCGGTCTACGCCCTCGCCGCCTACGGCCCGCGGTGGGCGAGCACCCTCGGCCTCGCCGCGGCGGTCGCCGGCGGTGCCCTCGCGGGCATCCGCTACCTCGGGAACATCGAAGACCGCTCCGCCCTCGGCATGGCCGTGTCCGCGGTGTTCGTGGTCGTATTCCTCGCCGGGGCATGGGCGTTCGGGCGTATCCGGAATCTGCGCCTGGAGGAGATGGCGAACCTCAGCGAGCGCAACCGCCTTCTCGAACTCGAACGGGAGAAGGAGACCGAGCTCGCCGCGCTCGGCGAGCGCACCCGCATAGCCCGGGAGATGCACGACATCGTCGCGCATTCGCTGACCGTCGTGATCGCCCAGGCCGACGGTGGCCGGTACGCCGCCCCGCAGCACCCCGAGGAGGCCGTGTCCGCGCTGACGGCCATCGCCGACACCGGCCGGCGCGCGTTGAGCGACATGCGCTCGCTGCTGGCGGTGCTGCGCGAGGACGGACCCCGCGAGTTCCGCGTCGCACCCGGGCCGGACGACCTCGACGAGCTGATCGCCGATCTGCGGGGCGGCGGGCTCGACGTCGAGTTCACGGTCACCGGTCCGCGGCGCGACCTGCCCGCGGGCACGGGCCTGACCGTGTACCGCATCGTGCAGGAGGCGCTGACCAACGTGCTGCGGCACGCCGGCCCCCGCGCCCACGCCCGTGTCCGCCTCGCATGGCTGCCCGAACGCGTGGAGGTGGAGATCGTCGACAACGGTCGCGGCGCGGCGGCCCTCGTCGAGCCCCGCCCGGGCGGGCAGGGACTGATCGGCATGGCGGAACGCGCCCGGCTGCACGGCGGCGCCGTGTCCGCCGGTCCGGCGCCGGGCGGCGGCTACCGTGTCCATGCGCTGCTTCCGTACCACTGAGAGGAGAGAGACCGTGCCGGACTCGGGCCCGGAGCCGAGACCCGTCCGGGTCGGTCTCGTCGACGATCAGCACCTCGTGCGGGCCGGCTTCCGGATGGTGCTCGACTCGCAACCGGACCTGACGGTGGTCGCCGAGGCGGCGGACGGGCACGCCGCCCTCGACGCGCTCGCACGGGCCGAGACGGACGTGGTGCTGATGGACGTGCAGATGCCCGGCCTGGACGGGATCGAGACCACCCGCCGGCTGCTCACCCGCCCGCACGCGCCGAAGGTGGTGATGCTCACCACCTTCGACACCGAGGAGTACGTCGTCTCCGCGCTCGGCGCGGGCGCGAGCGGGTTCCTGCTCAAGGACGCGCCGCCGGAGGATCTGCTCGCCGCGGTCCGCACGGTGCACCGCGGCGACGCGGTGATCGCGCCCCGCGCCACCCGCCGTCTGCTGCGGCACGTCGGTCCGCTGCTCGGGGGCGACGGCGCGCCCGATCGTCGTCCGGCCGTGCGGGTTCCGCCGGAGTTGACCCCGCGTGAGCTCGAGGTGCTCGTCGCGATGGCGCACGGCCTCACCAACGCCGAACTCGCCGAACGCTTCGTGCTGTCGGAAGCCACCGTGAAAACGCATGTGGGGAGGGTTCTTTCGAAGACAGCGTCGCGGGACCGCGTGCAGGCGGTGCTGTTCGCGTTCCGTGCGGGACTGGTCCGGCCGGAGGATCTGCTCGGCGCGGCGGACGGACCGTGAACCTGCGGGCGCACGGCTGCGCGGCTCCGGCCGTCCGCCCGTCGTGGTCGCGGCCGGTCATACCACGGTAGGACCCGCGGCGGCCGGAAGATCCGCCCGCGCTCCGATGTGCCGGTGCGGCGCGGTTCCTAGCGTCGACGGCATGGACGACAACGATGTGGGAACCGCCGCCGTGCGTGCGGAAGAGCTGGTGAAGGTGTACGGCCGGGGCGACGCCGAGGTGCGTGCGCTCGACGGGGTGAGCGTGGCCTTCGAGAAGGGAGCCTTCACGGCGATCATGGGGCCGTCGGGATCCGGGAAGTCCACCCTCATGCACTGTCTCGCCGGGTTGGACACCGCGACCTCGGGGCGGATCTTCCTGGGGGACGACGAGATCAGCGGGGCAGGGGACCGGCGGCTGACCGAACTACGGCGCGACCGCATCGGATTCGTCTTCCAGGCGTTCAACCTGCTGCCCGTGCTCACGGCCGAGGAGAACATGCTGCTGCCGATGCGGCTGGCCGGGCGGCGACCGAGCGACGAATGGCGCGACCACGTCGTCACCCGCCTCGGCCTCGACGGGCGGCTGCGGCACCTGCCGCACGAACTGTCCGGCGGCCAGCAGCAGCGGGTCGCCGTCGCGCGGGCCCTGCTGCCCCAGCCCGATGTGGTCTTCGCCGACGAACCGACCGGGAACCTCGACTCCCGCTCCGGGGCGGAGGTGCTCGGCCTGCTGCGGGCGAGCGTGCGCGAGACCGGTCAGACCGTCGTCATGGTCACCCACGACCCGGTGGCCGCGTCCTACGCCGACCGCGTCGTGCTGCTCGCGGACGGCCGGCCCGCCGGCGAGATCGCCGCGCCCACGCCCGACACCGTCCTCGACACGATGCGCCGCCTCGGCACCGCCGCGCTCCAGGAGGTGCGCTGATGCGACGGCTGGCGCTCGCCCAGGCCCGGGCACACGCCGGCCGGTACCTCTCCTCGGTCCTCGCCGTCCTCGTCGCGGTCGCCTACGTCGTGACGACTCTCGTCCTCGGAGACACGGTGCGCGCCGGGGTGACCGATTCGCTCGCGGCCCAGTACCGCGGCACCGAGGCCGTCGTCACCGCGCCCGAGTCGCCGCCGGCGCCCGTCGAGCGGCCGCAGGAGCTCGCGGCCCGGGTGGCCGCGGTGCCCGGCGTGAGCGCCGTCGCGGTGGACCTGACCGCGCCGGTGCGCTACACCGGTCCCGAGGGTGTGCCCTCGTACGCCGACGTCACCTCCGTCGGGGGCGACGAGGCCCTGCGCTGGCAGCGGCTGGCCGACGGCCGATGGCCCGCCGCCGATTCCGAGATCGCGGTCGGTTCGACCACCGGTGTGCCGCTCGGCACGGTCCTGACCGTGACGGATGCCGAGGGCGGCGAGCCCGCGACCGTGACGGTGGTCGGGCAGGTCGATCTGGCCGGAACCCCGCAGGCCGCGGACGCGGCGGTGTTCGGGACCGGAGCGCAGGTCGACCGATGGGCCGGCGGCGCACCGGGGTGGGAACTGCGCCTGGCGGGGGACGGCACCGTCACCGCCGCCGACCTCGTCGACCGGGTGTCCGAGGCGCTGCCCGGATGGACCGTCCGGACCGGCGCCGAACGGTCCGCCGCAGTGGCCGCGCGCTACTTCGGCGACGCCGACCTGCTGCGCAACGTGCTGCTCGCGTTCGGGGCGATCGCCGTCGTGGTGTCCGCGCTCGTGATCGCCAACACCTTCGCGGTCGTGCTCGCCGCCCGCACCCGGGAACTGGCCCTCATGCGCTGCGTCGGGGTCACCGCCGCACAGGTACGGCGCAGTGTCCTGCTCGAGGCGCTGCTCGTCGGCGCCGTGGCCTCGGTTGCGGGCGTCCTCGCCGGAATCGGGCTCGCCGCGGCGGTGGTCGCGGCGGCCCGGGCGTGGGACGCACCGCTGCCCATCGGGTCGCTCGCGGTCGGGCCCCTCACCGTCGTCGTCGGCCTGCTCGTCGGCATCGTCGTGACGGTCCTGGCCGCCACCGGCCCCGGACGGGCCGCCACCCGCGTCGCGCCGCTGGCCGCGCTCCATCCGATGGAGAGCACGCCGGAGCCGGCACGGTCGTCCTGGTTGCGCCGCATCGTCGCGACGGTCGGCCTCGTCGCCGGGGCCGTGCTGCTGACCGCGGGCGTCCTGGGAGTCAACGTCCTCGTCGCGTGTGCGGGCGGGCTGCTCGCATTCGTCGGATTCCTCGCCGCGACCCGGCGCATCGTCCCGGCGGTCGTGCAGGGTGCGGGGCGTGCCCTGGCGCGGATCGGCGGGCCCGTGGGCGAGCTCGCCGCCGGCAACGCGGGCCGCAATCCGCGCCGCACCGCCGCCACGGCAACCGCGCTGATCCTCGGCGTCACCCTCACCGCGACGATCGTCGTGGGCGTGGCCACGGTGAAGGCGAGCGCGCCCGCGGCCATCGACGGCCAGTTCCCCGTCGACGTGACCGTCACGGCCGCCGGCGACGAGGGCCTTCCGGCGGGCCTCGGCGAACGCCTGCACACGATCGACGGGGTCGCGGAGACCGCGGACCTGCAGGCGGTCACCCTCGCCGTCGGCGGAGTGGACCTGCGCGTGCTCGGCGTGGATCGGGTCGACGTCGGCCGCACCCTGCGCACCGACATCACGCTGCCGGGACCGGGGGAGATCGCCCTGTCGCCCGACGAGCGTGCCGGACGCGGCGTGTCCGCGGGTTCCCGGCTCGACGTCGCCGGAGAGCGGGGGCGTCGGACCCTCACCGTGGTCGACGGCACCGAGGGCGCCCCGGCCCTCGTCGATGACGCCGACCTGCCCGCGCTGACCGGGGCGACGCGCACCGAGGCGGTGTGGCTGCGGCTGGCCGACATCGACGACGACGCGGCGATCGCCGCCGCGCAGCGCGCCGTCACGAGCGCCGCGGCCGAGGCCGCCCCGGGCAGCGAGGTCGGCGGCGCCGTCGCGATGCGCCGCACCATCGAGCAGGTGCTCGACACGATGCTGCTCGTGGTGGGCGGCCTCCTGTCGGTCGCCGTGCTCATCGCCCTGATCGGCGTCGGCAACACCATGGCCCTGTCGGTGCTCGAGCGGCGCCGGGAAACGGGACTGCTGCGGGCCGTCGGGCTCGGCCGCGGCGGCATCCGGTCGCTGCTCGTGCAGGAGGCGCTGCTCGTGGCAGGGGTGGCCTCGGGCCTCGGCGTCGCGCTCGGACTGATCCTCGGTGTCGCCGGGACCGCGTCGGTGTTCGGCGTGGACAAGCTCGTCCTGCCGTCGGTGCCGTGGCTGCAGCTGCTGGGGATCGTCGTCGCCGGCGGCGTGGCCGGTGTGGTCGCGGCGCTGCTTCCGGCGCGGCGCGCGGCGGCGGTGTCGCCGGTGGAGGCACTGTCGGCCGGATAGGCTCG
>NZ_PCZU01000155.1:0-3365 GCF_002887785.1 Rhodococcus sp. ENV425 | reverse complement strand
CCCGGAGTTCGTCGCGTGCAGGACCCCGCCGGGCACCGCACCGGCGCGGGTGGCGAGTTCGAGGAGGCCGTCGGCGAGATCGGCGGCGTAGGTGGGGCAGCCGACCTGATCGTCGACGACGCGCACGGTGTCGCGTTCGCGTTCGAGCCGCAGCATCGTCGCGACGAAGTCGTTGCCCTCGCCGGTGTAGAGCCACGCGGTGCGCACCACGTGGGCGGTCGGCAACCGGTCGAGCACCGCGCGCTCCCCCGCGAGCTTGGTCCGGCCGTAGACGGTCCGGGGCCCGGTCGGATCGCCGACCCGGTACGGGCGGTCCCCGTCGCCGGCGAACACGTAGTCGGTGGACACGTGGATCAGGTGCGCTCCGGCGGCGGCGCACGCGGCGGCCAGATGGGCCGGTCCCCACTCGTTGACCGCGGCGGCGTCCTCCACATGGGTCTCGGCCGCGTCGACGGCGGTGTAGGCGGCGCAGTTGAGCACGACGGCGCCCGGTTCGACGAGCGCGGCGACGGCATCCGGATCGGTGATGTCCGCCTCCTCCGCGCCGACGCCCCGGATCGGGAGGCCGGCCGCGGCGCCGCGGGTGAGCAGGTGACGGCCCAGCTGTCCGCGGGCTCCGGTGACGAGAACGGTCTGCACGGGCACGAGTCTGGCACGCCGGGGCGGCTGTCACCCGGTAGCCGGCACGGCTGTCACCCGGTAGCCGGCGCGGCTGTCACCCGGTACGAGCCGGGCACGCCGCGGCGGGTGCCACAAGGGCCGCGGTCTCGGCAGTAGCCTGGGTGCGACCGCCGACGCCCGACGAGAGGACCGCCAGGTGCCGCCAGAGCCGCCCACACGCCGAGTGCCGGCGCGCGACGCGGGGGGAGGATCGGGGGTCTTCCGCGGCCGCCCGCTGCGGATCGCCGTCAGCGTCGCCGCGGCGCTCACCCTGGTCGTCACCGGCGTCGCATGGCGCGGCATCGATTCGCTGCGCTCGTCGCTCGCCACGGTGGGCGGGCTCACCCTGGGCGACGGCCGGGACGGCGCCCTCGACATCCTCCTGGTGGGCACCGACAGCCGCACCGACGCGCACGGCAATCCGCTGTCCCAGCGCGAACTCGACGCGCTGCGGGCCGGCGAGGAAGTGGCCAACAACACCGACACGATCATCCTGGTCCGGGTGCCGCTCGACGGCACCTCGGCCACCGCCATCTCCATCCCGCGCGACACCTACGTCGAGGTGCCCGACATCGGGATGTCGAAGATCAACGCCGCGTTCGGCGCCACCAAGGAGACCGAGCGGCTGCGGCTCGTCGAGGCCGGCGAGTCCGATGCGGCCGCCGAGAAGGCGGCCACGCAGGCGGGCCGGGAGGCACTGGTCGAGTCGGTCGCCGACCTGACCGGCGTCACCGTCGACCACTACGCCGAGGTCGGCCTGCTCGGGTTCGTGCTGCTCACCGATGCCGTCGGCGGCGTCGACGTGTGCCTGAACAACCCCGTCGACGAGCCGCTGTCCGGGGCGAACTTCCCCGCCGGCGAGCAGACCCTCGACGGCGCGGACGCCCTGAGCTTCGTCCGGCAGCGCCACGACCTGCCGCGCGGCGACCTGGACCGAATCGTGCGCCAGCAGGTGTTCATGGCCTCACTCGTACAGAAGGTGCTCAGCGCGAAGACGCTGAGCAACCCGTCCAAGCTGAACCAGCTCAGCGCGGCCGTGCAGAGGTCGGTGGTCCTGGACTCCGACTGGGACATCCTCGACCTGGCGACCCGGATGCAGGACCTCGCCGGCGGCGCCGTGCAGTTCTCCACGATCCCCGTCCAGGACCTCAACGCGATGACCGACTACGGCGAATCGGTGGTGCAGGTGGATCCGGAGGAGGTGCGCCGCTTCGTCGCCGACCTCGTCGATCCCGGCTCCGGCGACGACGGGTCGCAGCCGACGACGAGCGCGGCACCGGAGGTCGATGCCGGCACGATCACGGTGGACGTCGCCAACGCCGGTGGTGTCGGCGGCCTGGCCTCCCGCGTCGCGGCCGTGCTCGTCGGCGACGGCTTCGTCGAGGGCGGCGTCGGCAACCACACCGGCCGCGCGGTGGACGAGTCGACGGTCTTCGCCGCCGACCCCGAGTCCGACCAGGCGCGTGCCGTCGCGGAGGCGCTCGGCGGCCTGGCTACCGCCGCCGACCCGTCGCTCGACGCCGACACGGTGCGGGTGGTGCTCACCGCGGACTACGCGGGGCCGGGCACGGATGCGAACGTCACCTCCGTGGCCTCCGGATCGGATCTCGTGAGCGCCGGGGCCACCCCGACGTCCGTCCCGGCCGCCCCGCCGATCGACGCCGGCTCCGCCGGCCCCCGCTGCGTGAACTGAGGAACGAGGAAGCTGTGACCACCCTGACCGACACCCTGCTCGATCCGATCCTGGCCGCCGACCCGGCCGGCCCCCGCATCACGTGGTACGACGACGCGTCCGGCGCCCGGATCGAGCTGTCCGCGGTCACCCTGGCGAACTGGGCCGCCAAGACGGCGAACATGGTGCGCGACGAGTTCGGTCTGCTGCCCGGCGGCCGGGTGGCCGTCCTGCTCCCGGCTCACTGGCAGAGTGCCGCGGTCCTGCTCGGCGCATGGTGGGCCGGCGCCGAGGTGGTGCTCGAACCCGACGACGCGGACCTCGCGCTGGTCAGCGCGGACCGTCTCGACGATGTCGCGGACGTCGCCGAGGTCGCCGTCCTCTCGCTCGACGCGTTCGGCCGGCCCGTGCCGGACCTGCCGGTGGGGGTCACCGACTACGCGACGCACGTGCGGGTGCACGGTGACCAGTTCCGCTCCGCCGGGGACGGCGGACCGGTGCTCGACGGACGGACGCCCGGCGAAGTGATCGCGGCGGCCCGGGACGCGGCCGCGGCCGCCGGCATCACCGGCGCGGACCGGGTGCTGTCGAGCCGCGACTGGGGCACCCCGCAGGCGCTGATCGACGGCCTGCTCGCCGTCCTCGCCGTCGGCGCGTCGCTGGTGCAGGTGAGCAACCCGGATCCCGCCGCCACCAACCGACGGGTCGAGAGCGAGAAGGTCACCGCCCGGCTGAACGGCTGACGCGCGGCAGGCTCAGGCGACGTAGCCGCCGTCGGCGAGGCCGGCCTCGATCTCGAACCGGTTGCGGGCACCCGGGTGGCGTAGCTCCTCCCACACGTAGCGGACGGCGAATCCGGCCCCGTACCGCGCCCACTGATCGGCGTGGACCGCCTCGTGCCGCAGGATCCGGCGCGACGGTGGCCGGCCGGTGAGGAACACCCCGCCGATCGTCGTGCCCGAGCGGGCGTAGCCGCCGCGCATCCCGGTGCACACGTAGAGTCCGAACTCGTCGTCGAAGCCGACGCGGCCGC
>NZ_PCZU01000021.1:0-13045 GCF_002887785.1 Rhodococcus sp. ENV425 | reverse complement strand
GAACTCGACCCGGACCTGATCCTGAAGGCGTCGGTGGCGGCGTCGCTGCGCACCGCCGACGACCGGAGCCCGGGGAACCGGGTCGGGATCCTGCTCGTGCCCCTGCCGGTGGGGCCCGGGTCGGTGGCTGCCCGGGTCGCGGCCGTCGCCCGCGAGACCGCGCGGCTCAAGCGGGAGCCGCCGCTGCAGCCCGGGGGACGGCTGCTCCAGCGGTGGACGGTGCGGGTGATGCGGCGCCAACGGCTGGTCAATCTGTTCGTCAGCAATCTGGTCGGCCCGCCCGTGCCGCTGTACTTCGCGGGTGCCCGCGTGCGCGAGCTGTTCCAGGTCGGCGTGGTGCAGGGGAACGTCGGTGTCGCCGTCGGCGTGCTGTCCTACGCGGGCCGGCTGAACGTCGACGTCGTCGCCGATGCCGATCTCGTCCCGGACGTCGACGAGTTCGCCGGGGGGATCGTCGACGGCCTCGCGGAGCTGGGCGTCGCGGCGGTCGGCGGCCCGCCGCGTCGCTGACCCGGCCCTTCAGGCGCGATCGCGCCGACCGTGCGCGCCAGCGAATTGCATGCGCGGAGTGCTGAGAATTTCGCGAACCCGATTTCCCCTACCGCGTGCGGCAGCCGGGTCCGCGCTCGAATTGCGGGACCCGGCGCGTTTGGTAACAATTGGGTTCGGTGCACGGCACCGGTACGGTATGTACAAGATCAGAAATGGAGCTCCAGCATGGACTTTGGAACGTTGGCCGACTTCTTCGGAGCAATCGCCGACCTCTTCGGCGCGTTCGACTTCTTCTCCGGTTCCGCCGAGGACATGAACCTCAGCTGATCCGGGGGAAATAGAGGGGGCCTGCGGGTTGAGGACGCAGGCCCCCTTTTCCTGTCCGGGTCCCGGATACCGGTCGCCCGGTCGATCTCATTCTTTACCCGACGTTGATGTTCGATAAAGGTGAGATAACGCGAGATTGAATTTTCGAAAGCGCCGCCCGCTCCGGGGACCTCATTCGGCGTCGCGTTCGGCCAGGGCCACCGGCCGCATGTAGTCGGTGATGTACTCGCGCACCCACCACGCGCCGGTCTCGCGGCGCTCGCGCCACGTGGTGTACCGGTAGCTGAAGTACCGCGCCCGCACCCAGCGGGGCGGCGCGTCGGGGAACGGGTTACGCCGCAGCAGTGCCGTCACGTGCTCGTCGTTGGTCAGCAGCTTTTCGAGCAGTCGCCCGAACCAGGAGCGCGCGTAGTCGGGGGACAGCGCGGCGAACCACATCAGCCAGTCCAGCCGCAGGTGATACGGCGCGTACTGGCGGGGCCGGCGGCGCACGTCGCCGGGCTTGCCCTTGAACTCGTACTCGCGCCACACGGTGCCGGGGCCCACCTCCCGATCGGAGGTGCCCTCGACGATCACCTCGTGCCGGTGCCGGGTGATGCTGCCGAACGCGCCGTAGGTGTTGACGAAGTGCCACCGGTTGAACGAGGCGTTCATCGCCTGCCGGTGGGAGAGCATGTTCCGCACCGGCAGGTAGCTGAGCACCGCGACCGTCCCGGTCAGCGCCACGACCACCGCCACGAACACCGTCGGCGTCGTCCCGTACCCCGGACCGGGTTCGAGCGGCAGCAGACGCTCCCACCAGCTGTCCGGGATCACCGACAGGCCCAGCACGATCGCCAGCCAGTTCAGCCAGGAGAAGTTGCCGCTGACCACCAGCCACAACTGGGTGACGATCATGATCGACGCCGCGATCCCCGCGATCGGCTGCGGCGCGAACAGGAAGAAGGGCACCACGAGCTGGGTGACGTGGTTCCCGGCCACCTCGACCCGGTGCAGGGGCCTGGGCAGGTGGTGGAAGTACCAGCTCAGCGGGCCCGGCATCGGCTGGGTCTCGTGGTGGTAGTACAGGCACGTCAGATCCCGCCAGCACCGGTCGCCGCGCATCTTGATCAGGCCCGCCCCGAACTCGAGCCGGAACAGCAGCCAGCGCAGCAGGATCAGGACGAGCAGTGGCGGGGCGGTGTCCGCGTTGCCGAGGAAGATCGCCAGGAAGCCGGTTTCGAGCAGCAACGATTCCCAGCCGAACGAGTACCAGACCTGTCCGACGTTGACGATCGACAAGTACAGCAGCCACAGCAGGAACCAGACGAGCATCGACGCGATCAGCGGCAGCCGGTCCGTCACCCCGAGCGCGGTGGCGGCGGCCAGGACCGCGCCGAGACCGGCGACCGCCGCGAAGAGACGGTCCGAGTAGCGCAGGTGGAACACGCTCGGGGCCCGGCCGAACGACGTCGCCTTCAGGAAGCGGGGGATCGGCGTCAGGCCGGTGCTCCCGAGCAGCGCCCGGAACTGGTTGAGCGCCACCAGGAACGCGACGAGGTACACCAGGGCCAGCGCGCGCGTGCACAGCAGCCGTCCCAGCGAATACCCGTCGGCGTCGTACCATTCCACGGCAGGTCACCTCGTACCGGTGCGGACCCCTCGAGCATGGCACGCGCACCGCGTTTCGGGAGTGGATTCCCCGTGGTGGGCGGCGGGGTCAGCGCAGCGCCGGCGGGTTGTCCAGATCTCGCGCCGTGTACGTGTCGCACGCCGCGATCTGCCCGGTGGTGTACCCGGCGAGGAACCACTTCTGCCGCTGGTCGGACGACCCGTGCGTCCAGCCCTCGGGGTTCACCCGCCCGCCGGCGGAAGCCTGGATCCGGTCGTCGCCGACGGCGGACGCCGCCGACAGCGCGTCGCGGATGTCCTGCTGGGTGAGGGGCTGCAGGAACGGCTCCCCGGTGTTCGGATCCGCCTGCTTGTCGGCGTGGTACGCCCACGCCCCGGCATAGCAGTCGGCCTGCAGCTCGGTGCGGACGGCCCCGGAGTCGGCACCGCGCGGATCGGCCTGCGCGCGGCCGAGGTCCCCGAGCTGGTTCTGCAGGTGGTGACCCACCTCGTGCGCGACGACGTACTCCTGCGCGAGCGGGCCGGCGTTGGCGCCGAACCGGGTGACCAGGTCCTGGAAGAAGCTGGTGTCGAAGTACGCGGTCCGGTCGGCCGGGCAGTAGAACGGTCCGACGTCGCTCGTGGCGTTGCCGCAGCCCGTCGCGACCGCACCGGAGAACAGCACGACCGCGGGCCGGACGTACTCGACGCCGGTCTGCGGCCCGAGCTGCTGTTCCCACACCGCGTCGAGGCTGCCGACGGTGAACTGGACGCGGCAGTCGACGCTCGCGTTGGCGTCCGCCCCGGTCTCACAGCCCTCCAGGGTGCCCGAGCCGTACTGCCCGGACTGCTCCGGGGCGCCGCTGCCGAGGAGCGAGCCGGGATCACCTCCGAGCAGCAGTGCCAGGATCAGCACCAGCAGGCCGCCGGCGCCACCGCCGATCGCGATCTTCCCGCCCGGTCCGCCTCCGCCGCCGACCCGGATGCGGCCGCCCTCCATCCGAGCACCCTCGTTGAACGTCATCGCCGCCTTCACTTCCTCGTCGCAGGGGGACCGATCGGTTCAGCTTGGCACGGCCGATCGGGTACGGGTGTCCTCGGCGGATGTGTGTCTTTCGTAGGATTGCAACGACGACGTCCCTCGTTAGGTTGTTTCGAAAGGAATTCCGTGCTGCGCACCCATCTCGCCGGCTCGTTGCGAGCCGAGCACGCCGAGCAGACCGTCACCCTCACCGGCTGGGTGGCCCGGCGCCGCGACCACGGCGGGGTGATCTTCATCGACCTGCGCGACGCGTCGGGGGTGTCGCAGGTCGTCTTCCGTGAGGGCGCGGTCCTCGAGCAGGCACACCGTCTGCGCGCCGAGTACTGCATCAAGGTCGTCGGAGTGGTCGAGGTCCGGCCGGAGGGCAACCAGAACTTCGACATCCCCACCGGCGCCGTCGAGGTCAATGCCTCGACGCTCGAGGTTCTCAACGAGGCCGCGCCGCTGCCGTTCCAGCTCGACGACCAGGTCGGCGAGGAAGCCCGCCTGAAGTACCGCTACCTGGACCTGCGCCGCGAGGGCCCGGGCAAGGCGATCCGGCTGCGCAGCAAGGTCAACGCCGCCGCCCGCGGCGTGCTCGCCCACCACAGCTTCGTGGAGGTCGAGACCCCGACGCTGACCCGCTCCACCCCGGAGGGCGCCCGCGACTTCGTGGTGCCGGCGCGGCTGCAGCCCGGCAGCTTCTACGCACTGCCGCAGTCGCCGCAGCTGTTCAAGCAGTTGCTGATGGCCGGCGGCATCGAGCGGTACTACCAGATCGCCCGCTGCTACCGCGACGAGGACTTCCGCGCCGACCGGCAGCCGGAGTTCACCCAGCTCGACATCGAGATGGCGTTCGTGAGCCAGGACGACGTGATCCTGCTCGCCGAGGAGATCCTGCACGCGCTGTGGCGCCTGGTCGGGCACGAGCTGACCACCCCGATCCCGCGCATGACCTACGCCGACGCGATGCGCCGCTACGGCTCCGACAAGCCCGACCTGCGTTTCGGCCTCGAGCTCGTCGAGTGCCGGGAGTTCTTCAAGGACACCACCTTCCGGGTGTTCCAGGCCGAGTACGTCGGCGCGGTCGTCATGCCCGGCGGCGCGAGCCAGCCGCGGCGCCAGCTCGACGCCTGGCAGGAGTGGGCCAAGCAGCGCGGCGCGAAGGGCTTGGCGTACGTGCTGGTCGGCGAGGACGGGGAGCTGTCCGGACCGGTCGCGAAGAACCTCACCGACGCCGAGCGCGAGGGCCTGGCCAAGCACGTCGGCGCCCAGCCCGGGGACTGCATCTTCTTCGCCGCCGGCGCCACCAAGCCCATGCGCGCGCTGCTCGGTGCCGCTCGCGGCGAGATCGCCCGCAAGCTCGATCTCATCGATCCCGACGACTGGAAGTTCGTGTGGGTCGTCGACGCCCCGCTGTTCGAGCCGGCCGCCGACGCCACCGCCTCCGGCGACGTCGCGCTCGGCAGCTCCGCATGGACGGCGGTGCACCACGCCTTCACCTCGCCGATGCCCGAGCACCTCGACACGTTCGACACCGATCCCGGCTCGGCCCTCGCCTACGCCTACGACATCGTGTGCAACGGTCACGAGATCGGCGGCGGCTCGATCCGAATCCACCGCACCGACATCCAGCAGCGCGTGTTCAAGGTGATGGGCATCTCCGAGGAGGAGGCGAACGAGAAGTTCGGCTTCCTGCTCGAGGCATTCAAGTACGGCGCTCCGCCGCACGGCGGCATCGCCTTCGGGTGGGACCGCATCACCGCCCTGCTCGCCGGCGCGGACTCGATCCGCGAGGTCATCGCGTTCCCGAAGTCCGGCGGCGGTGTCGACCCGCTGACCGACGCTCCGGCGCCGATCACCCCCGAGCAGCGCAAGGAGTCCGGGATCGACTTCAAGCCGGAGCCGAAGAAGGCCGAGAAGTAGAGCACCGACAGGACCTCGTCGGCGGCGCCTGCCCACGGGCCGGTGCCGCCGCGGTGTCAGAGGGCAGCGCGCACGGCGGGGCACGGCCTGGCACAGTGACAGCAGGCGCCGGACGGACGGAGAGGGCGGCAACGGCATGACCGACATGGTCGCCACACAGTCGCTGCGAGCGCGGTACGCCCACCGCGGACCGGAATTCGACGAACTCTTCGACCCCGCGGGCGACGTCCGCGAGCACTGGGCCGAACTGGCGGAGGGGTTGCAGGCACGTGGCCCCCAGGCGCTGGCCCGCTACCGGCAGCGGGTGCGCCGGCTCGTCGACAACCACGGCATCACATACACCCCCGTCGACGCCCGCACCGAGGAGACCGGTCCGGCCGCGCCGCACCGGTGGGAACTCGACGGGGTGCCGTTCGTCCTCTCCGCCGACGATTGGGGCACCCTCGAGCAGGGTCTGCTGCAGCGCTCACGGCTGCTCGACACGCTGCTCGCCGACCTGTACGGGCCGATGCGCACGCTCCGGGAGGGACTGCTGCCCCCGCAACTGGTGTTCGGCCATCGCGGCTACGTGCGGGCCGCGCACGGGCTCTCGCTCCCCGGGCCGCATCAGCTGTTCGTCCACGCAATCGACGTCGCCCGTGCCCGCGACGGCCGGTTCCGGGTGGTGCGGGACCACACCCAGGCCCCGTCCGGCGCCGGGTACGCCCTCGCCGACCGGCGGGTGACGGCACGCGCCATGCCCGACCTGTACCAGGCGACGAACCCACGGCCGCTGTCGCCGTTCGTCGAGGCGATGCGCCTCGCGCTGCGCGAGGCCGCACCCGCCGGCGCGGAGGACCCGGTGGTGGTCGTCCTCGGCCCGGGCGCACACTCGGAGACCGCCTTCGATCAGGCCCACATCGCGGGCGTCCTCGGGTTCCCGCTGGTCGAGGCCGCCGACCTGGTGGTGCGCGAGGGCCGGTTGTGGATGCGCTCGCTCGGCTCGCTCACCCGCGTCGACGTCGTGCTACGCCGCGTCGACGCCGCCTACGCGGACCCGCTCGACCTGCGGCCGGACTCGCGGCTCGGCGTGGTCGGGCTCGTGGAGGTGGTGCGGCGCGGCGCCGTCACCGTCGTCAACACCCTCGGCAGCGGGGTGCTCGAGAATCCGGCCCTGGCGGAGTTCCTGCCGTCGCTGTGCCGGGCCCTGCTCGACGAGGACCTGCTGCTCGAGCCGGTCCCCGCATACTGGGGCGGCACCCCGGCCGGGGTCGCGGCGCTGACGGAGAGGTTCGAGCAGCTGGTGCTGCGGTCGGCGGTCACCGCCCGGTCGGTGATGGTCGGCAGCCTAGACGCGCAGCAGCGCGAGGGTCTGCTCGCCCAGGTGCGAGCGCAGCCGGGGCGGTGGGTCGGCCAGGAGATTCCCGACCACTCGTACGTCCCGTCGCTGTCCGGAATCTCCGGCGGGCTCGGTGCCGCGCCGGTCGGCGTCCGACTGTTCACCGTCGCCCAGCGGGTCGGATTCACCCCCATGCCCGGTGGGCTCGGCGAGATCGTCGTCCCGGGCGCGACGCCGCGCACGCGGCCGCCGATGCGCGTCGTCGCCAAGGACGTGTGGGTGCGCACCGCCGCGCCCACGGCCACCACCGGCGCGACAGGCGTTCCGGCCGGGGACGAGGTGTCCACCTTCGCCGTGCCCCCCGTCGACGTCGTCGCCTCGCCTCGGGTGCTCAACGACCTGTTCTGGCTGGGCCGCTACGGCGAGCGTGCCGAGGACACCGCCCGCCTGCTCGTCGCGGTCCGCGAGCGCTACCAGGACTACCGCTTCCGGCCCTGGCTGCCGGGCAGCGAGTGCCTGCCCGTGCTGCTGTCGGCGCTCACCGCCGCGGCCCCCGGACCGGCGATCGCGGCGCAGCACACCGGTGCCGACGTCATGGACGACTACCACTCCGCCACAGCGGAATTCCGCTCCATGACCGTCGATCCGGAACGGCTCGGCTCGCTCGCCCAATCGTTCGCCGGACTCGACCAGGCGGCCCGGGCCGTGCGCGACCAGCTCTCCAACGACACGTGGGCCGTGCTCGCCGACGTCCAGCGCGCCCTCGACGCGCTCACCGAGGACCCCGACGACGACGGCTCCCTGCTCGGCGCCACCCAGTCCGCCGTCCTCGCCGGGATGCTCGCCCTGTCCGGGCTCGGGGCCGAATCGATGGTCCGTGACCTGGGCTGGCACGTGATGGACCTCGGCAAGCGGATCGAGCGGGCGCTGTCGCTGACCACCCTGCTGGCGACCACCCTCACCGTCGCCCGCGACGCCGCCACCGACCGGGCGCTGATGGAGACGGTGCTCGGCGCCGCGGAGAGCTCGGTGACCTACCGCCGCCGCAACCACCGGGTGCGCCCGGCCGCCGTCGCGCAGCTGCTGCTGCTCGACACCACCAACCCCCGCTCGCTGGCGTGGGTGCTCGAACGCCTGCGCGAGAACTTGCGGGCGCTGCCCGACGCCTCCGGCTCGACCCGGCCCGAACGCCTCGCCGACGAGCTGCTGACCCGGCTGCGCCGGGTGGACCCGGTCGACCTCGAGACCGCCACCGACGGCGTCCGCCGCGAGCTCGCCGATCTCCTCGCGGCCGTCCACACCGGACTCGAGCAGCTGGCCGAGCAGCTGCTGCGCGGGCCGCTGTCGCTGCCCGGCGGCACCCGGCCGCTGTGGGGCGGCGCCCAGCGGAGGACCCTGCCGTGACCGATCCGCTCGACCCCGCCCGGCGCCGGTACCGCATCGTGCATCGCACCACCTACCGGTACTCCGGCGTGGTGACCTCCTCGTACGGCCGCGGCTACCTGCTGCCCCGCGACACCGACAACCAGCGGGTCGTCTCGAGCAGCGTCACCGTCGACCCCGCCCCGGCCGACACGTCGGTGGGGGCGGACCTGTGGGGCAACCGCGACGTCTACTTCCACGTCGCCGAGCCCCACGACACGCTCGTCGTCACCGCGGAGTCCGAGGTGACGGTGACCCCGCCGGATCCGGCGCGGCTGGTCGCCGGTCCCGCCGTCGCGCCGTGGGAGTCGGCGCGGCCGGTCGGCACGGCCGGCGCCCTGGCCACCGACTTCGTTCTGGACCTCGACCCGCCCGAGGTCGACGCCGAGGTACTCGCCTACGCCGCGCCCACCTTCCCTCCGGGCCGGCCGCTGGTCGAGGCGATCGCCGAACTCACCCACCGCATCTTCACCGACTTCGCCTACCACTCCGGATCGACGTCGGTGTCCACGCGCGTCGCCGAGGTCCTGGTCGCGCGCTCCGGCGTGTGCCAGGACTTCGCGCGCCTGGCCCTCGCCTGCCTGCGCGCGCACGGCCTCGCCGCCCGCTACGTGTCCGGCTACCTCGCCACCGATCCGCCCCCCGGACGCGAACGCATGGTGGGCGTCGACGCGACGCACGCCTGGGCGGCGGTGTGGCTGCCCGGCGACACGTGGCTCGCCTTCGACCCGACCAACGACCAGTTCGTGGACGAGCGGTACACCACCGTCGCGTGGGGCCGCGACTACGCCGACGTGCCGCCGCTGCGCGGGGTGATCTACACCGAAGCCAAGGACAGCACCATCGACGTGTCCGTCGACGTGGCTCCGCTCGCGCCCACCGGCGGCGACCGCACCGACCCCGAACCGACAGGAGCGGCCGATGCGTGACTTCTCGTGCCCGATGTGCGGGCAGCAACTGACCTTCGAGAACTCGGTCTGCCTGCGCTGCGGCAGCGCAATCGGCTTCGACCTCGGCACCGTCTCGATGGTCGCGATCCTGCCCGAGGACGACGCCGACGGTCCGGCCTCCGGTGCGGTGCCGGCCCGCCGCTACCGGCTGTGCGACAACCTGCACCTGGCCCGCTGCAACTGGATCGTCGGCCGCGACGAGCCCGGCCTGTGCCGGTCGTGCCGGCTCACCCGCACCCGCCCGGCCGACGACGACACCGACGCGCTGGCCGCGTTCGCCGACGCCGAGGCCGCCAAGCGCCGGCTGATCGTCGAACTCACCGAACTCGGCCTGCCGCTCACCGGCCGCGACACCGACCCGGACACCGGCCTCGCGTTCGACCTGCTGTCGAGCCGCGACGAGCAGGTCCTCACCGGACACGCGTCGGGAGTGATCTCCCTCGATCTCGCCGAGGGCGACGACGTGCACCGTGAGCAGCTGCGGATCGAGATGGGCGAGCCGTACCGCACCCTGCTGGGCCACTTCCGGCACGAGATCGGGCACTACTACCAGATGGTCCTGATCGCCACCCCCGCCGTGCGGGCCCGGTTCGAGGCGCTGTTCGGCGATCCCGACGCGGACTACCAGGCGGCGCTGGACCGGCACTACTCCGAGGGAGCACCCGACGGGTGGGAGGACGAGTTCGTCTCCTCGTACGCGACGATGCATCCGGCCGAGGACTGGGCCGAGACGTTCGCGCACTATCTGCACATGCGGGACGCGCTGGACACCGCCGCCGGGTTCGGGTTCGCACCCGCCGGCGCCGCCCTGGACCGCCCCCAGCCCGGCCCGGCCGGCTTCGACAAACTCCTCGAGCGCTGGCTGCCGCTGGCCTGGTCGCTGAACATGGTCAACCGGTCGATGGGTCACACCGATCTGTATCCGTTCGTGCTACCCCCGCCCGTTTTGGTCAAGATGCGGTTCGTGCACGAACTGATCGTCGCCCGAACCGGGTAGATTGTCAGACGATGACTGCAACATTGGCGGAGCCCATGTCGGAAGTGGTGGAGGCGGCCGAAAAGCTGCTGACCCGGCGCACCGGCGCACCCGTGACCTTGGCCGATCCGGTGGATCTCGGCGGCAGTGGCCGCTCGGTGGTTCTGCGCGTGCGGGTCGCGGCGAACCCGTTCTCCCTGCCGCGCACCCTGGTGCTCAAGCAGGTGCCCCCGCGCGCCGAACGGCGGGTGGGCTTCCGTGGCGCCGCCACCGACGACGAGGTCGCGTTCCTGCGCGAGGCGGTGTCCTACCAGTTCGCCACCGCCCTGGCCAAGGACGACCGGCCGGGCGCCGAACTGCTGGCCTACGACTTCGAGTCGCGGCTGCTGGTGCTCAGCGACCTCGGCGACGCCACCCCGATCGCCACGCTGCTGCGCAGCGACGACACCGACACCGTCACCAACACCCTCATGGCGTTCGCCCAGGCCCTCGGCCGGATGCATGCCGCGACCGTCGGGCGCGAGGAGGATTTCGCCGCCCTGCTGCGCCGTGCCGAGGTGGCGCACTTCGCCGACGCCGTCGTCGAGCAGGCCACCGGCGCGCTGCGCGTCGTGCCCGACCGCTTCGCCACCGAGTTCGGCCTCGAGGTGCCGCAGAGCGTGATCGACCGCGCCGAGCGGGCCGCGAAGCTGTTCACCGCCGGCCGGTTCCGGGCCTTCAGCCCCTCGGACCTGTGCCCGGACAACATCGTCGTCGGCGACGAGGGCGTGCAGTTCCTCGACTACGAGTGGGGCGGCTTCCGCGACGCCACCCTCGACATCGCCTACGCCCTGACCTCCTTCCCGGCGTGCCTGTGCAAGGCGCCGCTCACGCTCGAGCGGGCCCGCGCGATGGCCGACGCGTGGCGGGCCGAGGTGGTGGGCATGTGGCCCTCGCTCGGCTTCGACGAGGTGCTCGCCGAGCGGCTGCTCGACGCGCAGCTCGCGTGGGTGTGGCTGAGCACCTACCTGTTCGTCCCCGAGGACCATGCCCGCATCGCGGCGGTGCGGGACCACCACCTGTCCGTGCCGTGGTCCGACGCGCTGCGCAGCCGCTGGTCGCTGCTCGCCGACTACGCCGCCGACACCGGACACGACGACGTCGCCGGGCATGCCCGAGACGTCCTCGAACGTCTCGAGCAGCGCGTCGGCGACTGACCGCGCTACGCCCGGGCCGTCACGCGCGGTATGCCCGGCCCGCCTACGGCGCGGTACGTGCGCAGATGGCCTCGACGAACCGGCCCACCTCCGACTCGGGCAGATGCGTGGCCAGGTCGGCCTCGCTGATCATGCCGATCAGCCGATGCTCCTCGACCACCGGCAGCCTGCGGATGCGGTGTTCCTCCATCATCGTCAGGACCCGGTCGACGTCCGCGTCCGCGTCGACCACGTAGGGCTTGCCCTGGGCGAGCTCACCGGCCGTCATGGAACTCGGGTCGCCGCCCGCGGCGACGCACTCGAGCACGATGTCGCGGTCGGTGATGATGCCGTGGAGCCGGTCGTCGTCGCCGCAGATCGGCAACGCGCCGATGTCCAGTTCCCGCATCCGCTGGGCCGCGGTCTCGAGGGTGTCGTGTTCGCCGATGCAGACCGCGTCGCGGTGCATGATGTCGCGTGCAGTGGTCATCACTGCCTCCTCCGTTGAAAACGGTTACTGCACTTCCATTGTCACGCGCGACGGCGACCGGCGGAAGGGCTGCGGAGGCATCGGGCTCACCCGGCGAAGGCGTGCGTTGCCGCGCGGCCGTCCCAGCCACCCGCCGGCCCGGCCAACCCGAACAGCGCCGCGACCGTCGGGGCGACGTCGAGGGTGCGCACGGGGTCGGCGACGGTGAGGCCGCGGCGGATACTCGCATGCCCGCCGGCGACGAAGAACGGGATCTCGACGGTCGCGGCGTGACCGTGATTGCCCGGAATCGGATTCGACAACGGGCTCGGATCGGAAAACCGCCACCCCGCGTCGCACAACGCCACCAGATCACCCGCGGCGGCGCCGAGACCCAGATCCGCACCCGCGTACAGTGCGGCCACGCCCGGGACGGCGGCGGCGACCTCCCGCATCCGCGCCACCGCGTCCACCCGGGCCGCCGGATCGCCGACCCAGTACAGCAGGTTCGCACCGCCGTTCTGGGCGGTGCGCACCGATCCGGCGAGCAGCGGGTCGGCGCCGAGCACGTCGACGAGGCCGATCAGCTGGTCCGGCGCCGACCAGTCCATCCCGTGGTCGGCCAGCACCATCAGCACCGACCGTTCCCACCGTCCCGTCGCGCGCAGGAACTCCACGAACCGGGCCACCTGCTCGTCCGCCGAGCGCAGCGCCGCGGTACGCGCGAGCCGCAGCGACGCGCCGAGCACGTCCAGGTGCCCGACGCGGTCCACGTCGCCGAGATTGGTGAACGTGAACCGCGGCGACCGCTCCTCCACCACGGAGATCAGCGCGTCGACCGTGAACCGATCCGGCGCGTGTTCGGTGAGCGGCAGCAGCGGCACCGGATCCCACGCCACCGACGCGCGGCCGCCGAACAGGCCGTGCAGGTACCGCTTGGACAGCACGCTCGCGGTCGTCAGCCCCAGCTCGCGGGGCAGCCGGTCGAGCACCGTCCCGGCGCGCAGGTCGGTCGGCCGGTCGAGGTCCCGGGTGCGGCCGAGCACCGGGTCGAAGATCGAGTTGGCGGGCACGCCGGAGCGGTGCGGCAGCACACCGGTCATCATCGCCGCATGGTTCGGCAGCGTCTCGGCCACCGAGATCGCCCGGGCCGCGGTGTACCGGGTGCCGGCGTCGGCGAGCGCGAGCAGATGCGGCGTGAGACCCGGCGCGAGCTCGTCCGGGCGCATCCCGTCGACGACGAGGACGTGCACGTCCGCGTCCGGTAGCAGCGCCGACGGCGTCGCCGCCCGGGCCGGAGCCGTGCCGATCAGGGCCGGAGCCGTGCCGATCAGGGCCGCGCCGGCCAGCACGGCCGTGCCGGCGAGCATCGTGCGCCG
>NZ_PCZU01000154.1:10277-34539 GCF_002887785.1 Rhodococcus sp. ENV425 | reverse complement strand
TCGTCCCGGCGCTGTGCCCGGCGCCGCCCGTGCCCTGATCCGGTCACGACTCGATCTCCCCGTAACCCCTCCCTGCCACCGTATGCCCAGCTCAGCGCGTTACATCACGGTAAGGTAACGGAAACGCATCACTTCATGTATGGTCGATACCGCCATGTAACGAAAGCGTCTCGGGGTAGGCGCCCAGGAGGTATCGAGTGGGCCGGCACAGAAAGCCTTCGGAGTCCAAGCTTCGCCGCAATTCGGTCATCGCCCTCACCGGACTGGTTCCGGTCGGCGTGGTCGCCGCCGCCACCAGCGCCGGTGCGAGCCCGAAGACCCTGTTCGGCGTCCAGGACACCGAAGCGGTGGCCGAGCCCGTGACCGCCGCGTCCGAGACCACCTACGTCGCCGACGGGGTCTCCCGCGACGTCGCCGCCGCAGCCGCCCTCATGACCGCTCCGGAGCCTACCGCGGAACCCGCGGCGGCCCCCGCGCCCGCCCCGGAGCCCGCACCCGCCGCCCCGGCGCCGCTGCAGCCCGGCCCCCTCGGGATCCCCGGCATCAACTTCGCCGCCTACCAGAACGCCGAGCGGATCCTCGCCGCCGAGAACCCCGGCTGCAACATGTACTGGACGCTGCTCGCCGGCATCGGCCAGGTCGAGTCCGGCCACGCCAAGGGTGGCAAGGCCGACGACAAGGGCAACCTCCTCGAACCCGTGATCGGCCTGCCGCTCGACGGCAGCCTGCGTGGCCAGGCCGTCATCCGTGACACCGACGGCGGCACCCTGGACGGCGACACCGTCTACGACCGGGCGGTCGGCCCCATGCAGTTCATCCCGTCCACGTGGAAGCTCTACGCCGGTGACGGTGACGGCGACGGCGACGCCGACCCGCAGAACCTGTACGACTCCACCCTCACCACCGCCAAGTACCTGTGCGACGGCGGAAACAACATGCACGACATCGCGCAGGCCACCAAGGCCATCCATCGCTACAACAACTCGATGGCATACGTTGCCAACGTGCTCGCCTGGTCGGCCGCCTATTCGACCGGTGTCACCCCCAGCGCGGCGGACCTGCCGCGCATCCACTGATCGGGCGCCACCTACGATTGATGCCATGGCAGTCAGCGAGTCCGACGTTCGCAGCGCCCTGGCGCGGGTCCAGGATCCCGAGATCCGCAAGCCCATCACCGAGCTCGGCATGGTCAAGAGCATCGAGATCGGCGGCGACGGCAGCGTCGACGTCGGCATCTACCTGACAACCGCCGGCTGTCCGCTGCGCACCGAGATCACCGACCGCGTCACCAAGGCCGTCGCCGACGTCGCCGGGGTCTCCGCCGTGCGCGTCGAGCTCGACGTCATGACCGACGAGCAGCGCACCGAGCTGCGCAAGTCGCTGCGCGGCGACTCCACCGAGCCGGTCATCCCGTTCGCCCAGCCCGGCTCGCTCACCCGCGTCTACGCGGTGGCCTCCGGCAAGGGCGGGGTCGGCAAGTCCTCCGTCACGGTCAACCTCGCCGCCGCGATGGCCGCGCGGGGCCTGTCCGTCGGCGTGCTCGACGCCGACATCTACGGCCATTCCATCCCACGGATGCTCGGCACCGACGCCAAGCCCACCCAGGTGGAGCGGATGATCATGCCGCCCGTCGCGCACGACGTGAAGATGATCTCCATCGCCCAGTTCACCCAGGGCAACACGCCCGTGGTCTGGCGCGGGCCGATGCTGCACCGTGCGCTGCAGCAGTTCCTCGCCGACGTGTTCTGGGGCGATCTGGACGTGCTGCTGCTCGACCTGCCGCCCGGCACCGGCGACGTGGCGATCTCCGTCGCGCAGCTGATCCCGGGCGCCGAGATCCTCGTCGTCACCACGCCGCAGCAGGCCGCCGCGGAGGTCGCCGAACGGGCCGGCTCCATCGCGCTGCAGACCCGCCAGCGCATCGTCGGCGTCGTGGAGAACATGTCGTGGCTCGAACTGCCCGACGGTACCCGGATGGACGTGTTCGGCACGGGCGGCGGTCAGGCCGTCTCCGAGCGGCTCACCCGCGCCGTCGGCGCGACCGTCCCGCTGCTGGGCCAGATCCCGCTCGATCCGGCGGTGCGCGAGGCCGGCGACGCCGGCACCCCGATCGTTCTCAGCGCCCCCGAGTCGCCTGCGGGTACGGCGCTGCGCGAGATCGCCGAGAAGCTCGCCGTGCGGCGCCGCGGCCTGGCCGGCATGTCGCTGGGGATCGACACCACCCGCCACCTGTAGGCGCCTGCGGCGCCGGTGTGCCCTTTAGGTTGCTCCTGCCGCCCGAAGGACACACCGGCCGCGCAGCGGCCTACGTCGCGTCGGAGTCGATGGGGGGCTTCTCCCCGGCCGCCAGCGGCGGCGGGACGGGCTTGCTCACCGGCTTGGTGCCGGGCTTGTCGAAGTTGCCGGTGAGCAGCGAGTCGTCGCCGTCCAGCAGGTGCTTGGTGATGACCGCCTTGGGCGTCATGCCGCGCAGCTCGTTGAGTTCGGACAGGGGTTGACGCAGGTCGTCGAACTCGGGGCCCAGCTCCTCCTTCAGCTGCTCCTTCGCGCCGGACGCGTAGTCGCGGACCTGCCGCAGCGACTTGGTCACCCACGACACCGCGCCGGGCAGCCGCTCGGGGCCGAGGACCACGAGCGCCGCGACGAGGAGGACCATGAATTCGCCCCAACCGATGTTGCCGAACACCGCTCCAGGGTACGTGGTGCCGCGCCGTTCGCAGCCCGGAGGACCCAGGTCACAGCGAATTCCCAGCGAACAGGGAGCCGACGGTCAGTCGGACTGCGGGGTCACCTGCACGTCCACGAGACGGCCCGAGCGGACCAGCTGCACCGTCACCGGCTCGCCGATCTTCTGGGCGTGGACCGCGACGACCAGCTCGTCCGCGCTGGTGACCTCGCGGTCCCCGACCTTGACGATCACGTCGCCCTCGACGATCCCGGCCTGCTGCGCGGGGCTGCCCTCCTGCACGTTGGCCACCTCGGCGCCGCTGGCGACGTCGTTGACGACGCTGCGGGCGTTGACGCCGATCTCCGGGTGACGCATCGCGCCGGTGCGGATCAGTTCCTGGGTGACGGCGGTGACGTCGTCGATGGGAATGGCGAACCCCAGACCGACGGAACCGCCGGTCTCGGTCTTGATGGCCGAGTTGATGCCGATGACGCGGCCCTCGGCGTCGACGAGCGGGCCGCCGGAGTTGCCGGGGTTGATGGAGGCGTCGGTTTGCACCGCGTCGATCACGGCGTCGGTGTCGGTGCCCTGACCGCCCAGGCGCATCGGCCGGTTGAGGGCGCTGACGATGCCGCGGGTGACGGTCTTGCTCAACCCGAGCGGCGAACCCACGGCGATGACGTCCTCACCGACCTGCACGTCCCCGGAACGGCCCAGTTCGGCGACCGTGAGGTTGTCCACGTCGACGGAGAGCACTGCCAGGTCGGTCTTGATGTCGCGCCCGACGATCTGTGCGGGCACCTTGGTGCCGTCGTTGAAAGTGACCTGGATCTTCGCGTCCGGACCGGTCGCGGCCATCGAGATCACGTGGTTGTTGGTGACGATGTATCCGGCACCGTCGATCACGACACCGGACCCGGTGCCGGGCTCGTCGCCGACGGTGACCTGGATGGAGACGACGGCGGGCAGCACCGCGTCGGCCACGCGGGCCACCTGCCCGGTCGGCAGGTCGCCGTCCTGCTCCACCTGGGCCAGCGTCACGCTGCGGCTGGTGAGGGAGCCGGTGTCGGACGTGATCAGCGCGACGACGAGACCGCCGATCATGCCGATGGTCAGCGCGACCGCCGCCAGCGTCGCGAGGGCGCGGGTCTCGATCCGACCGCCGAAGAGGACTTCCCGCAGCGTGAGCTTGGGGGCGGGCGGCAGCGGGCGCTCGTCGCGGGCCTGCGCAGGCGCGCCCAGGCGCACGTTCGTCGTGGGGTCGCGCCACGGGTCGGGCTCGGGGCCGTCCGCATCGGTCTCGGCATCCGGGTCGGCCGGGGGCCGCTGCAGGATCTCGGAGGTGCCCACGGGTCGGCCGAACGCCTCGGCCAGCACCGGATCGGCGGGCGCACCGTGGCCGACCCGCGGCTCCGCGGCCCGTTCCTCGGCGGACCGGCCGAACGAGCCCGTCGTACCGGCCGGCCGGCCGAAGACGCTGCTGGCGGCGGCGTCGACGTCCGGGCGATAGACCGGGCGGGGCTGCAGGCGCGGGGCGTCGGCGCGGTGCGACACGCCCGGCGCGGGAGCGCCGTCCGTGTCCGACGTCGAGGCGGCCCGGCGCTCGGACTCCACTGATTCCGCTGTCACGCGTGCCCGTCTCCCCCGTGTCCGTCAGTCACGGTGCCCAGTATCACCGATGGCACCGGTGGCACCGCCACCGACCGTCGCGGGTCGATCACGGCGCGGAAGGACGCGAGCACCGTCAACGGCGCCAACGGATCGGCCAGCGCCGCCCGGCGGGCCAGGACTGGTCGGCCGCCAGCACTCCCCCGAAGCCGGGCGCGGACAGGTCCTGGTGGTGCTGCGGGATGTCGGCGAGGGCACCCAGGAGGGAACTCGGCATCGGGGGCGGCGCCGTCCGGGCGGCGTCGCGCAACGCGCGCCGGGCCTGCTGCTGGGCCTCGACCTCCGTGGCGCACTCCGGGCACACGGCCAGGTGCTCGGCCGCCCGGAGATACGCGTTCATCCGCAGTTCGCCGTCCACGTACGCTGCCACAGCCTCACTCGCCAGGTGCTCCGTGGAACCGAACCGGCGGGTCGGGTGTGCCCTCGTCATGAAATCCTCCTGGCGGCTACCCCGCATCGACTCGACCGACTTCGACCTTCCCATGCTCGCGCAGGTGCTCACGCAGCGCCTGCCGTCCGCGATGGATGCGGCTGCGCACCGTGCCGAGCTTGACTCCCAGTGTGGCACCGATCTCCTCGTAGGACAGGCCTTCGATGTCACACAGGACGACAGCAGCACGATAGTCCGGCGCCAGCGAGTCCAGGGCGGACTGCAGGTCGGCGCCGAGCCGGGCATCGTGGTAGATCTGCTCGGGGTCGGGGCCCTCGGAGGGCACGCGGTCGTAGTCCTCGGGCAGCGCCTCCATGCGGATGCGGTTGCGGCGCCGGACCATGTCGAGGAACAGGTTGGTGGTGATGCGGTGCAACCAGCCCTCGAAGGTGCCCGGCTGGTAGTTCTGCAGCGAGCGGAAGACCCGGATGAACGTGTCCTGGGTGAGGTCCTCGGCGTCCTGCGCGTTTCCGGACAAGCGGTAGGCGAGCCGGTACACCCGGTCGCCGTGCTCGCGCACCAGCTCGTCCCACGACGGCATCACCGCACGGTCACCGGTGGCGTCGAACACTGCCGTGCCGGTGAGCTCGACGTCGGCCGTGGGCTCGGCGTCGGGGCTGGGGAGCTGGGGGGAATCGGCCATGTGGATCGCTGGATCCTCCTCTTCGGGACCGCTGATCGTGGGTGTCGGTGTCTTCGTCCAACACCCGGGGGCGCCGGCTTGTTCCCGGTACCCCGATCGCGCTGTCGGTGCGGTCTGATGTGGTATCTACACCCTCACGCACGGGGATGTGGTGCCGATATGAGCAACCTGAGCATCGCCTGAGAATCCACCCGCCGTGCGCGCCTGCCTGCGACCGGCCCCCGGCGACGATAACCTCACTGGGGTGCACACGAATGCCGAACGGATCCTGGCCCACGTCGAGAACGTCACCGAGGACGAGAACCTCGCCCTGGCGCGTGAGCGTGCCCTCGATCTCGGCGCAGATCCGATCCCGGCAGCAGTGGGCGCGGCCCTGACGATGTTCACCCGCATGCTCGACGCCCGGACGGTCGTCGAGGTCGGCACCGGCGCCGGCGTCAGCGGACTCTGGCTGCTGCGGGGCCTGCGCGAGGACGGCGTCCTCACCACCATCGACAGCGAGCCCGAGCATCAGCGTGCCGCCAAGACCGCGTTCCGGGAGGCCGGCGTCACGGCCTCCCGCACCCGGCTGATCAACGGGCGCGCGCTGGACGTGCTGCCACGGCTGGCCGACTCGGCCTACGACCTGGTCTTCGTCGACGCCACCCCCGCCGATCATCCGCACTACGTCCGCGAGGGCGTGCGGCTGTTGCGACCGGGCGGGGTCATCGTGTTGCACAACGCGCTGCTCTGCGGCCGCGTCGCCGACCCGGGCGAGCGTGACTCCGCCGTCCTCGCCGTCCGAGAGGCGACGCGGGCCGTGGTGACCGACGAGCGTCTTGCACCGGTGCTGCTGCCGGTGGGCGACGGGCTGCTCTGCGCCGCCAAGCTCTAGGCCCCGGCGCACGCCCCGATCAGATCCACACGCCCTTGCCGATGGCGACGACGCCGCCGCTGCTGACGGCGAAGCGCTGCCGGTCGCGTTCGAGGTCCACGCCGATGATCTCGCCGTCGCCGACGACGACGTTCTTGTCGAGGATCGCGCGCCGCACGACCGCGCCCTTGCCGATGCGCACGCCCGGCATCAGGACACTGCCCTCGACGGTGGCGCCGTCCTCGATCATGACGTTGGAGCTGAGCACCGAGTTGCGGACGGTGGCGGCCGACAGGATGCTGCCCGATCCGACGATCGACTCCTGCGCGAGACCGCCCTGGACGAATTTCGCCGGGGGCCACATCTCGGAGGCGCCGCGGATCGGCCAGCGCCGGTTGTAGAGGTTGAAGATCGGGTGCACCGACACCAGGTCCATGTGCGCGTCGTAGAACGCGTCGAGGGTGCCGACGTCGCGCCAGTAGCCACGGTCGCGTTCGGTGGCGCCCGGCACGACGTTGTCGTTGAAGTCGTAGACGTGCGCGGCGCCCTGCGCGACGAGGGCGGGGATGATGTCGCCGCCCATGTCGTGGTCCGAGTCCGGGTTCTCGGAGTCCGCCCGCAGCGCCTCCACCAGCACCTTGGTGGTGAAGACGTAGTTGCCCATCGAGGCGAAGGTGACGTTGGGATCGTCCGGGGTGCCGGGCGGGTGCGCGGGCTTTTCGAGGAACTGGGTGATGCGGCCCTGCTCGTCGGTGTCGATGCAACCGAACGCGAACGCCTCGCTGCGGGGTACCCGGATGCCGGCGACGGTCACGCCCGCGCCGGACTCGATGTGCTGGCTCACCATCTGCTCCGGGTCCATCCGGTAGACGTGGTCGGCGCCGAACACCACGATGTACTCCGGATCCTCGTCGTAGACGAGGTTGAGCGACTGGAGGATGGCGTCGGCGCTGCCGGTGTACCAGCGCGGCCCGAGCCGCTGCTGCGCCGGCACCGGGGTGATGTACTCGCCGGTGAAGCCCGACAGGCGCCAGGTCTGGGAGATGTGCCGGTCCAGCGAATGGGACTTGTACTGGGTCAGCACGCAGATCCGCAGGAACCCGGCGTTGACCAGGTTGCTCAGCACGAAGTCGATCAGTCGGTAGGCACCGCCGAACGGTACCGCCGGTTTCGCGCGGTCCGCCGTCAGCGGATACAGGCGTTTGCCCTCGCCGCCGGCGAGCACGATTCCAAGCACATGGGGCTGGCTCCTCACACAGTCAACCTATCCGCCACCCCCCTCCGCCGCCAGCGAAGAGGCCCATCGGTGGCCGGAACGTCACGCGCCGGATAGTTTGATCCGGTGCGGGTGGCAATGATGACGCGGGAGTACCCGCCGGAGGTCTACGGTGGTGCCGGCGTGCACGTCACCGAATTGGTTGCGCAGTTGCGCCGGCTGTGCGAAGTCGACGTGCACTGCATGGGGGCGCCCCGCGAGGGCGCCTTCGTCCACGGACCCGACCCCGAACTGGCGGGCGCCAACCCGGCGCTGACGACGCTGTCCGCCGAGCTGCGGATGGCGCACGCCGCGAGCGGTGCCGGCGTCGTCCACTCCCACACCTGGTACACCGGCCTCGCGGGGCATCTCGCCGCCGAGCTGTACGACGTGCCGCACGTGCTGACGGCACATTCGCTCGAACCGCGCCGGCCGTGGAAGGCCGAGCAGCTGGGCGGCGGCTACCGCGTCTCCTCGTGGTCCGAACGCAACGCGGTCGAGCACGCGGACGCGGTCATCGCGGTCAGCGCTGGGATGCGCCTCGACGTGCTGGACGCATATCCGTTCGTCGACCCGGCCCGTGTGCACGTGGTGCGCAACGGCATCGACACCGGGGTGTGGCACCCGGGGCCGGCCGAGCCGGGCGAGCCGTCCGCCCTGGAGAAGATCGGGGTGGACCCCGATCGGCCGATCGTCGCGTTCGTCGGGCGCATCACGCGCCAGAAGGGCGTCGGGCACCTCATCGCCGCCGCCCACGACGTGGACCCCGGAATTCAGCTGGTGCTGTGCGCCGGCGCGCCGGACACCCCGGAGATCGCCGCCGAGACCGAGCAGGCGGTGGCCGAACTCGAGCGCCGGCGCGGCAACGTCTTCTGGGTCCGCGAAATGCTCCCCACCGACTCGGTCCGTGAGATCCTTTCCGCGGCATCAGTTTTCGTGTGCCCATCGGTGTACGAGCCACTGGGTATCGTGAACCTCGAGGCGATGGCCTGCGAGACCGCTGTCGTCGCGTCGGACGTCGGTGGCATCCCCGAGGTCGTCGAGGACGGGGTCACCGGCCGGCTCGTGCACTACAACTCCTACGAGCCGCGGGCGTACGAGCAGGCGCTGGCCGCGGCGATCAACGAGGTCGCCGGCGACGCCGCCCTGGCTGCGGAGATGGGCCGGGCCGGACGGGTGCGGGCCATCGCGGAGTTCTCCTGGGCGCAGATCGCGCGGCAGACCCTCGCGGTGTACCAGGAGGTCGCCGCCGCGCGGCACTGAGCGTCCCGGCTCAGTGCGTCGCGCGCCGTTCCCACACGGTGACGGTCACCGAGGCGGTCACCGGGAACGGCTCCGGCAGCCCCGAGACCAGCTCCGCCAGCCGCTCGGCGGTCAGGTGGTGCCCCGAGGGCCCCATGCCGGCCAGCTGTCCGAGTGCCGGACGGTCGAGTTCCAGGGTGTACTGCACGTCGGCGCGGTCGACCCGCTCGAACGCGCCGGACAGGGCCGCCCCGAGCCGCTCGGTCTTGCGCTCGTCCACCTGGACCATGCCGGGCAGGGCCACCAGCTCGCGCAGGTGCGACGGGGTGGGGGCCGCGACGACGAGCACGCCGCCCGGCGCGAGGACCCGGTGCGTCTCGGCGGCGTTGCGCGGCGCAAAGACGGACAGCACGTGGCTGAGGACGCCGCTGCGGATCGGCCACTGCCGCCACACGTCGGCGAGCACGGCCCCGACGCGGGGATGGCTGCGGGCGATGCGCCGGACCGCGGGCTTGGACACGTCGAGCCCGACGCCGCGGCTGCCCGGCAGCGCGTCGAGCACCGCCGCGAGATACCGCCCGGTGCCGGCGCCCACCTCGAGGACGCGGGCGGTGCCGTCGCCGCCGGGACGCTCGGCACAGGCGCGGGCGACGGCGTCGCGCAGCGGATCGTAGTGTCCCGCCTCGAGGAAGTCCGCCCGCGCGGCGATCATCTCCGCGGTGTCGCCGGTGAACCGCGTCGCGGCCCCGGTGAGGAGGCTGACATACCCCTGGCGGGCGACATCGAAGCTGTGCCCGGCCTCGCACAGCAGCACGCCGTCGTCGAGATCGAGTCCGCGCTCGCACTGCGGGCAGGCGAGCAGATCGGTCACCGCGTCGAGCACGGGCAGTCCTTCCGAGAAACGAAGAGCACCGGAGTACGAACAGCAACGGGCCCCGCGCACCGTGGAGCGCGGGGCCCGGAGAACCCGGCGAATCGCCGCCGGGTGCCGACACCTAGCTGGTGACGCCCTTGAGCTCTTCGCCGAGCGCTGCAGCTTCCTCCGGCGTGAGTTCGACGACCAGACGTCCGCCACCCTCGAGTGGAACCCTCATGACGATTCCTCGTCCCTCTTTGGTTGCTTCGAGGGGACCGTCCCCGGTCCGGGGCTTCATGGCCGCCATCCTCTGCTCCCTCCAAATCTGCGCTCGACTCTTGCGCGCGTGGGTTACCGTGGGGGCCTCGTCGGAATTCGACGAGGCTCGCCACATCATTCTTCCCTATCCGGCCGACCGCCGGGTAGCTGACTATGCCCTAATGTGGCCGGAAACTGGTCGAACGTCCGTCTCGACCCAGCAGTCGGCGAGGTGATCGTCGACCATGCCGGTGGCCTGCATGAGCGCATACGCCGTGGTAGGACCGACGAACGCGAAGCCGCGCCGCTTCAGTTCGCGGGCCATTGCCGTCGACTCCGGTGTCACCGCCGGCACCTCCGCCACGGAGCGGAACCGCCGGGCGCGCCGCGCCGGCGCGAACGACCACAGCAGCGCGTCGAGGTCCGTGCCCTCCAGGTCGAGCACCGCCCGGGCGTTGGCGACCACCGCCTCGACCTTGCGCCGGTTCCGGACGATGCCGGCGTCGCCGAGCAGGCGAGCGACGTCGTCGTCCGTGTAGCGGGCGACCACCTCGACGTCGAACCCCGCGAACGCCGACCGGAACGCCTCCCGCTTGCGCAGGATCGTCAGCCACGACAGCCCCGACTGGAACGCCTCGAGGGCAAGGCGCTCGAACAGCTCGTCGCGCCCGTGCAGCTCGCGGCCCCACTCCTCGTCGTGGTAGTCCCGGTACAGCGTGGACCCCGGCGGATCCACCGCCCACGGACAGCGCACCCGGTCCTCGTCCATCGCTACTCCCCCCTGTCCGAGCGGTCCCCTGCGGCCTCTACCGCAACGGATGCGTCGGCCTGCCCCACCGCGGCGTCGCCACCGGGCGTGCCCCGCTCGGCGTCCTCGTACGCGGCGAGCCTGGCCCGCAGGTCGTCGATCTCGTGCGAGAGCCGGTCGAGCGCCCAGTCCACCTCGGCGGTCTTGTAGCCCCGCAGCACCTGCTGGAAACGCAGATCCCGGACGTCCGCGCCGGTCACGTCGGTGACCGGCAGGGCCGTGGCGGTGGTGCCCGGCGGGATCGGCGCCAGGGTCTCCCCGCGGCCGAACACCGCGCTCGCCACGAGGAACAGCACCGCGCCGACGACCACCATGACGAGCAGGTAGAGCAGAACCGTCAGCATGTACCGATCTTGGCACGGGCCACCGACAGGGCGCCCGGGGCGTCAGGCCACGGTGGCGGCCGGGGGCCGGTCCGCGAGGCTGACCTCCGTGGTGACGGGGACGAACGCGTCGCCGTCCACCAGGAACTGGGTCAGGCCCGCCCCCGAGTCGGGGATCCCACAGCGGGCGAGCATGGTGCCGACGATCTGCCGGCTCATCACCCCCAGCTCCCCGAGCGGCCGGTTCCGGTGCTTGCGTACGCCGAGGTTGACCTGGGCGATCGCGCCGATCCCGAGCCGGTCGTAGGTGTCGAGCAGCAGCCCGATCTCGACGCCGTAGCCGGGCGCGAACGGCACCGCCGACAGCAGTTCCCGAGTACCGGCGTACTCGCCGCCCAGCGGCTGCAGCACGCACGTCAGCTCCGGCCGCAGCGCCGCGAGCAGCGGCCGCGCCACCAGTTCCGTGACCCGCCCCCCGCCGTTGGCCTCCTCGGCGCCGCTGACCCGGAGCGGGCGGCGGTAATAGCCCTTGACCAGGTGGATTCCGTCGCCGGTGAGCAGCGGTCCGAGCAGCTTGGGGACGAACGCCGGATCGGGGTCGAGCAGGTCCGAATCCACGAACGCGATGAGATCACCCGTGGTGGCCGCGACGGAGCGCCACAGCACCTCCCCCTTGCCGGGCACCGGGGCGAGGCCCGGCACCGCCTCTTCCCGGGAGAGGACGCGGGCGCCGGCGCTGCGGGCCCGCTCCGCCGTGCGGTCGGTGGACCCCGAGTCCAGCACGATCAGCTCGTCGACCAGCCCGCCGAGCAGCGGATGGATGGTGTCCACCACCCCCGCGACGGTCGTCTCCTCGTTGAGCGCGGGCAGCACCACCGACACGGTTCGGCCCCGCTTCGCGCGTTCGAGTTCGGCGATGCTCCATCCGGGCTCGTCCCAGCTGTTCGCCTCGGCCCACGGCCGGGTCATCGCGGTACTCATGCCAGCCCCCTGACGGTGCGCGCCGGGGGGCGCGTGCCGGCGACGGCCGCCACCATGTCGACCACGCGACGGGTCGCCGCCACCTCGTGCACCCGAAACATCCGCGCGCCTGCCGCGGCCGCAAGTGCTGTCGCTGCCAATGTGCCCTCCAACCGGTCGGCGAGTTCCACCCCCAGAGTCTCCCCGATGAAGTCCTTGTTGCTCAGCGCCATGAGCACGGGCCACCCGGTATTTACGAGAACGTCCACGTGCCGCAACAACTCGAGGCCGTGGAAGGTGTTCTTGCCGAAATCGTGGGTCGGATCGATGAGGATGGCGTCGCCGGGCACCCCGGCCTTCGCGGCCCGCTCGGCCGCGGCGACGATCTCGCGCGTCACCTCGGCGACGACGTCGGTGTAGCGCACGCGGTGCGGCCGGGTGCGCGGGACCGCACCTCCGGTGTGCGAGCAGACGATGCCCGCGCCGAGTTCGGCCGCGACGGTCACCAGTTCCGGATCGGCACCCGCCCACGTGTCGTTGATCAGATCCGCCCCCTCCGCCACCGCGCGCCGCGCGACGTCGCTGCGCCAGGTGTCGACGCTGATGAGCAGCCCGGGGTGGCGGGCCCGGATCGCCGCGACGAACGGCACCACCCGCCGGGTCTCCTCCGCCGCGTCGACCACCTCGCCGGGGCCGGCCTTCACGCCGCCGATGTCGACGAGGTCCGCGCCCTCGGCCACGGCCCGATCCACGGCCGCCATCGCAGCGTCGTCGGTGAAGGTCGCGCCCCGGTCGTAGAACGAGTCCGGAGTGCGATTGACGATCGCCATCACCAGGGCCCGGTCGGTGGCGACCGGGCGGCCGCAGAGGGTCGGCGAGACGGTGACGGAGGCGGTCATGATTTCCATCCTGGCACGCACCCGCGGGCGGGCCCGGGCAGGAACCGGCCCAGCGGGAGTCAGCCCGCCGGCAGCTCGCCCCCGGCGACGGCCTCGACGTAGCCGTCGTACGCGGGCCGGTAGCCCTCCTCCGGCCCGGTGAGCACGTAGACGGGGTCGTCGCCGGTGTCGGCGTAGCCCTGCTTGCGCAGGTCCACCTTGCGGCTCTTGAACGTCGAGGTGTGCTCGAGTTCGCCGACGACACGGACGAAGAGCGGCACCGCGTACGACGGCAGCGCCCGGTACAGCTGCGCCGCGAGCGCGGTGCCGTCGAACTCGGCCCCGTCGTGGAGCGTGATCGCGGCCATACCGGCCCGGCCGTCGGTGCCGGGGATCTCGACCCCGTAGACCACTGCCTGCGAGATCGACTCGTTCGCCGACACGGCCGCCTCGACCTCGGTGGTGGCGACGTTCTCGCCCTTCCACCGGAAGGTGTCGCCGAGGCGGTCGACGAACGCGACGTGCATGAAGCCCTGGCTGCGGACGAGGTCGCCGGTGTCGAACCAGGTGTCGCCGTCCTCGAAGCCGTCGCGCACGAGTTTGGACTCGCTCGCCTCGGGATCGGTGTAGCCGTCGAACGGGGCACGGTCGGTGACCTTCGCCAGCAGCAGGCCCACCTCGCCGCGGCCGACCCGGCGCAGCCGGCCGTCCGGTCCGCGGAGCGCCTTGCCGGTCTCGTGGTCGTAGTCGACCACTGCGTACGGAAGCGGGCAGACACCCGCGGTGCGCGGCTGGTTGAGCGCGTTGACGAACGCGATGTTGCACTCGCTGGCGCCGTAGAACTCGGCGACGCGGGCGATGCCGAACCGCTGGGTGAACTCGGTCCAGATCTCGGACCGCAGTCCGTTGCCCACCATCAACCGGATGCCGTTGTCGCGGTCGTCCGGCGACGGTGGCTGGTTGAGCAGGTAGCGGCAGATCTCCCCGATGTAGACGAACGCCGTCGCGCCGTTGCGCTTCGCGTCGGCCCAGAATCCGGTGGCGGAGAACTTGCGGCCGAGCGCGAAGGTGGCGCCGGCGGCGAGCACCGACGACAGCGACACGGTGAGGGCGTTGTTGTGATACAGCGGCAGGCAGCAGTACAGAGTGTCGTCGCGGCGCAGCCGGACGCCCAGGCTGCCCAGGCCCGACATGGACTTCAGCCACCGGAAATGGGTCATCCGGCTGGCCTTGGGCATGCCGGTGGTGCCCGAGGTGAAGATGAAGAAGGCGGTCTCCTTCGCCTGCAGGCGGTCGGTGACGGCGGGGTTCGCGGAGTCGGCGGCGACGGCGAGGTCGTCGAGTTCGCCGACGCGCAGCACCTTTCCGGCCGGCGGCGCCCCGTCGAGGGACTCCAGGGCCTCCTCGCATTCCTCCCCGACCACGAGCACCCGGCTGTCGAGCAGGCCGAGGCTGTGCGCGAGCACCTCGCCGCGCTGATGGTGATTGAGCATGCCGGCCGCGGCACCGAGCTTGACCGTGGCGAGCGCGACGAGCAACGCCTCCGGACGGTTCTTCATCAGCACGCCGACGACGTCGCCGGTGCGCACACCCTGCGCGGTGAGCACGGCGGCGTAGCGGTTGACCTGGGCGTTGGCGTCGCCGTAGCTGAGGGCGTCGCCCTCGAATCGCAGGAACGGCCGGTCCGGGTTCCGCTCCGCGAGGCGCTGGAACACCGACCCGATCGTCTCGCGCGCGTCCGGCCGCCGGATGAGACCCCGCGCGCCGCGTAGCAGGCTCGGTGCGTCGGGCAGCATTCGCGGAAGCTGGGTGGCGAGACCCACCAGGGAGATCGTCGAGCCGGACTCGGTCATGGCATCCTCGGTTACTGGCGGACAGGAACTTACTGCAGAGTAAGCAACCTCGGCGCGAAGCGGAAGCCCCTCACCCGGCGCAGCGGTCGAGGGCGTCGTCGATGTCGCCGGTGACCTGCAGGCCGTCGAGCGCGTGGCGGTTGACGAAGCCGGCCGGCACCATCGCCTCGAGCCAGTCGAGCAGCCCCCGGTAGTGCCCCACCGGGTCGAGCAGCACCACCGGCTTGGCGTGCATGCCCAGATAGCCGGCCGTCCACGTCTCGAACAATTCCTCGAGGGTGCCGATCCCGCCGGGCAGCGTGACGAACGCGTCGGCGCGCTCCTCCATCGCCTGCTTCCGCTGGCGCATCGTGTCCGTGACGATCAGCTCGTCGGCGTCGACGTCGGCGACCTCGCGGTGCACCAGCGCCTTGGGGATCACACCGACGGTGTGCCCGCCGGCGGCGCGCGTCGCCTGGGCGAGCGCACCCATCATCGACACGTTGCCGCCTCCGGAGACGAGCTGCCAGCCGCGCCGTCCGATGGCGGTCCCCACCGCCGCCGCGAGCTCGAGGTAGGACTCGTCGACCGGCCCGGAGGCGCAGTACACGCACACCGCCCGCGCCTCGACGGTGCGCTCGCCGCCGATGCCCTCGAACGGATGGAAACCGCTCACCACGCCCCGCCCCCTCCGTACAGCGCCGACTCGTCCTGCCCGCGATGGGCGTCGACGACGATCTGCACCGCCTCCTCCACGCTGTCGGTCAGGTACAGCAGATCGAGGTCGCTCGGTGAGATCCGGCCCTCGCCGACCATCGCGTGCCGGATCCATTCGAGCAGCCCCGCCCAGTAGTGGGTGCCCAGCAGCACGATGGGGAACCGGGTGATCTTGTGGGTCTGGACCAGCGTGAGCGCCTCGAACAGCTCGTCGAGCGTGCCGAAACCGCCGGGCAGGCAGACGAAGGCCTGGGAGTACTTCACGAACATCGTCTTGCGGGCGAAGAAGTAGCGGAAGTTCAGTCCGAGGTCGACCCATTCGTTGAGCGCCTGCTCGAACGGCAGCTCGATACCCAGTCCGACGGAGAACCCGCCCGACTCGCTCGCGCCGCGGTTGGCCGCCTCCATCGCCCCCGGCCCACCGCCGGTGACAACCGCATAGCCCGCCGCGGCCAACGCGGCCCCGAGGGCACGGCCGGTGACGTACTCGGGGTGGTCGACGGGGGTGCGGGCAGAGCCGAAGACCGCCACCGCGCGCGGCACCTCCGCCAGCGCACCGAAACCCTCCACGAACTCGCTCTGGATGCGCAGCACCCGCCACGGATCGGTGTGCACCCAGTCGGAGGGGCCCCTCCGGTCCAGCAGTCGCTGGTCCATCGTCGTGGTCTCGGTCGCCCGGTCCCGGCGCAACTGGACGGGACCGCGGTGCACCACATCGGCACTCGCACGGTCGCGGGATCCGGGGTCGGTGTCGCGCGCCATGCGCCCAGATTAGGGGATGCCGCCGGGCCGCCCCGGCCGATGCCCCGCATCGTGCGTCAGGCGGCCAGATACCTCCGCAGCGTGCCGGCGACCTCCGTGATCTGCTTCACGGGCACGTGCTCGTCGCGCTTGTGCGCGAGGTTCGGATCGCCGGGACCGTAGTTGACCGCCGGGATCCCCAGCGTCGCGAAGCGCGCGACGTCCGTCCATCCGTACTTGGCCCGGAACCGGCCGCCGGCCGCGGCGACGAGGTCCGCGGCGGCGGGGTGGGCCAGGCCGGGCAGCGCGCCGGGCGAGCTGTCGGTGAGCTCGAGGGTGACGTCGAGACCGTCGAGCACCTCCCGCACGTGCGCGAGAGCCTGCTCGACGGTGCGGTCGGGCGCGAACCGGAAGTTGACGTCGAGGTCCGCGGCGTCGGGCACCACGTTGCCGGCGACGCCGCCGGCGATCCGTACCGCGGACAGACCCTCGCGGTAGACGCAGCCGTCGATGTCCACCGATCGCGGTTCGTAGGCCGCGAGCCGCTCCAGCACCGGGGCCAGCCGGTGGATCGCATTGTCACCCAGCCAGGACCGCGCCGAATGCGCGCGCACCCCGGTCGCCGAGATCCGCACCCGCAGGGTGCCCTGGCAGCCCGCCTCGATCTGCCCGGCCGTCGGCTCGCCGAGGATCGCCACGTCCGCGTCCAGCCAGTCCCGCAGGTCCCGCTCGATGCGGCCGAGACCGTTGTAGGCCGCGGCGATCTCCTCGCAGTCGTAGAAGACCAGCGTCAGATCGTGCGCCGGGTCCGCGATGGTGGCGGCCAGGTGCAGGAACACCGCGTCGCCCGACTTCATGTCGGCCGTGCCGCAGCCGTACAGCAACTCCCCGTCGCGCCGCGACGGCACGTTGTCCGCGATGGGCACGGTGTCGAGATGCCCGGCCAGCAGCACCCGGCTCGGCCGGCCGAGCCGGGTCCGCGCGAGGACCGCGTTGCCGCTGCGGACGATCTCGAAACCGGTGGTCTGCTCGCGCAGCGCCTGTTCGACGGAGTCGGCGATCACCGCCTCGTCCTGCGAGACACTGGGGATGTCGACCAGCGCAGCGGTCAGCTCGATCGGATCGGCGTGCAGGTCCAGGCGCGGTGCAGACATGCAAGAACAATACGTGGAGCGATTTCCCAGGCCGCCGGTGCGAACGACGACGCCTCGCGTACGCTTCACGACCGTGAGTGCACAGGGAGCATCAGCAGTAGGCATCGCCAACATCGCGGCGGACGGCACCGTTCTCGACACCTGGTACCCGGCCCCCACGCTGGGCGAATACAGCGAGACGGGCACGTCCCGGCTCGAGGGCACGGACATCCCGTCGGACTTCGCGCTGCTCGTCGGCGCCGACGAGGCGCGCGAGGTCAACCAGGTCGCGGTCCGCACGACGATCGCCGACCTGTCCCAGCCGCCGGCCGACGCGCACGACGCCTACCTGCGGCTGCACCTGCTGTCGCACCGCCTCGTCCGGCCGCACGGCGCCAACCTCGACGGCGTGTTCGGCCTGCTCGCCAACGTCGTGTGGACCAATTACGGCCCGTGCGCCGTCGACAACTTCGAACTGGTGCGCTCGCGCCTGCGCATCCGTGGCCCCGTGACCGTGTACGGCGTCGACAAGTTCCCCCGCATGGTCGACTACGTCGTGCCGTCCGGGGTGCGCATCGCCGATGCCGACCGTGTCCGCCTCGGCGCACACCTGGCCGCCGGCACCACCGTCATGCACGAGGGCTTCGTGAACTTCAACGCGGGCACGCTCGGCAACTCGATGGTCGAGGGCCGCATCTCCGCGGGCGTCGTCGTCGACGACGGCTCCGACATCGGTGGTGGCGCGTCGATCATGGGCACCCTGTCCGGCGGCGGCAAGGAGGTCATCGCCATCGGCAAGCGCTGCCTGCTCGGCGCCAATGCCGGTGTCGGCATCTCCCTCGGCGACGACTGCATCGTCGAGGCCGGCCTGTACGTCACCGCCGGCACCAAGGTCAGCGGCCCCGACGGCACCGTCGTCAAGGCCAAGGACCTCAACGGCCGCTCCAACCTGATGCTGCGCCGCAACTCGGTCACCGGCGCCGTCGAGGTGGTTCCCACCAAGGGCACCGGCGTCGAACTGAATGCGGCGCTGCACGCCAACGACTGACCCAGAGAAACCGATCGTGTCGAAAACCGAGCACACACTCACCGAAGCCGACCACCTCGAGCACGGGCTCAAGGTCCGGCACCTGACGATGATGGGACTCGGTTCCGCGATCGGCGCAGGCCTGTTCCTCGGGTCCGGCGTCGGCATCGCCGCCGCCGGACCCGCGGTGATCGTCTCCTACGTCCTGGCCGGCATCATGATCGTCTTCGTGATGCGCATGCTCGGGGAGATGGGAGCGGCCCTCCCGGCCAGCGGATCCTTCTCCCATTACGCCCGCATCGGCATCGGTGAATGGGCCGGCTTCACGATGGGCTGGCTCTACTGGTTCATGCTCATCATGGTGCTGGGCGTCGAGATCACCGGCGCCTCGGCGATCGTGAGCAGCTGGCTGCCGGGCGTGCCGCAATGGGTGGTGGCCCTGGTGTTCGTCACGTTCTTCGCGGTGGTGAACCTGGCGAAGGTCGCCAACTTCGGCGAGTTCGAGTTCTGGTTCGCGGCGCTGAAGGTCGCGGTCATCATCGCGTTCCTCGTCATCGGCGTGCTGCTGGTGTTCGGTCTGCTGCCGGACACCGAGCCGGTGGGACTGACACACCTGCTCGGCGACGGCGACGGTTTCGCCCCCAACGGGCTCGCCGGTATCGCCGCCGGCCTGCTGGCCGTCGCCTTCGCGTTCGGCGGCATCGAGATCGTCACCATCGCCGCGGCCGAGTCGCGCGACCCCGAGCGGTCCATCGCGACCGCGGTGCGCACCGTCGTGTGGCGCATCAGCCTGTTCTACCTGGGCTCGATCTCGATCATGGTGCTGGTGCTGCCGTGGACGTCGGCGAGCGGGGAGACCTCGCCGTTCGTGAGCGTCCTCGACATCGCCGGCCTGCCGTACGTGTCGGGCTTCATGGAACTCGTCGTGGTGATCGCCCTGCTGTCGGCGTTCAACGCCAACGTCTACGGCACCTCACGCATGGCGTACTCCCTCGCCCGGGGCGGCGACGGCCCGACCGTCCTCGCGAAGCTCTCCCGCACGGGTGTTCCCCGCAACGCCGTGCTGCTGTCCGTGTTCTTCGGGTTCGTTTCGGTCCTGCTCAACTGGTGGCTGCCGGAGGACATCCTCGGCATCCTGCTCAACGCGGTCGGCTCCGCCCTGCTGGCGATCTGGATCTTCATCGTCGTCTCGCACCTGCGGCTGCGGCCCACGCTCGAACAGGAGGGCCGCCTCACCGTCCGGATGTGGGCGTTCCCCTACCTGAGCTGGCTGACCCTGGCCATGCTCGGCGCGTTCATCGTGCTCATGCTGTTCGACTCCGCCGCGCGGATACAGCTGGCCTCGACGGCGGTGCTGTTCCTGTTCATCGCCGCGGTGTCCCGGCTGTGGCAGCGCCGGAGCCGGTCCCGCACCGCGGCGCGGTAGTGCCGGAGGCGCGGTAGGTCCGGGGGTGGCCGGCGGCCTCAGCGCTCGCCGCGGTCGGCGAGGGCGTTGACGAAGACGTTCGCGATGTCCGCGGGGTCGCGGGCGACGTAGCTCGAGCCGCCGGTCACGCGGGAGATCTCGGCGAGGGTCTGCGCATCCGCGTCCTCCGTGATGCCGATCGTCACGACGATCACCGGCCGTGCCGGGTCCTGCTCCCGCGCGAGGATCTCGAGGAGCTGCGCCTCGGTGATGCTGTCCGGATCCTCGTTCGCTCCGTCGGTGAGGACGATGACGCTGTTGACCGCGCGCGGGTCGTAACTCTGCTGCACGGCGCGGAACGCCGCGAGAGTCGTGTCGTACAGGCCGGTGCCACCCCCGACCAGACCGGGCACCTTCTCCGCCTGGGCCGCCATCACCTCACGCTGGGTGCGCCCGTCCACGTCGGTGTCGTACCGCCGGATCGGCACCAGCTCGAGATAGTCCTGGCCGTCACCGCCGAGGTCCTGCGAGAACGCCCACAGCCCGGCGGAGACGCTGTCGGGGAACATCGCATTGCCCGCGAGGGCGGCCCGCACCGTCAGGTCCATCCGGGTGCCGTCGCCGGCGGGAAACCGCATCGAACCGGACACGTCGATCGCGACGAGCGTGCGGATCGGCAACGCCATCAGCGACCAGGCGCCGAGCGCCTCCTCCGCCATCGCCTCGTCCCGCAGTGACAACAGCGGCACGCCCCCGATGCCGCGGCCGTCGGGCAACGGCTCGCCGTCGGGCCCGCGGAACCCGTGGTCGTGGAACACGTCGAGGGCCTTCTCCGTGCCCAGCACCTCGATCAGTACCCGTGCGGCGTCCGTCGCGCGATGGTGCCGGTCGGGCACCGGCGACGTCACCACCACCGGATATTCCAGCAGGATGCTGCCGTTGTCCGGTACCCGCGCCTCGAGGGCCGACTCGTTCGCCGTCGTGAAGGCCAGCACCTGCTGCTCGGTGGCGACGCCGATGCCGTCGGCGCCGATCGTCGCCAGCAGGTCGGCGCCGCTGGGCGCCTCCTCGGTGCGGATGCTCTCCTTCTGGGCCAGGGGCACCATGGCGGTGCGCACCGTGCCGACGGCGACGGGGTCGTCCTGGGTCTCGGCCAGGGCCGCCCGGATCGGGGCGGCGGCGACACCGGTCCGCAGCGGGTTGCCCAGCACCAGATCCGGGATCGCGAGGGCGGCGCGCCAGCTGGACACCTCCGGAACCGCCCCTGGGGGCCCGACCAGCACCGCGGGGGTGCTCGCGACCGCCCCGGCGATCATCTGTACCGGCCCGGCGGCGGTCGGTGCCGCACGACTCGCCCACCACCGGGCATCGGGAATCCACAGGTCGGGCGCGTCGATCCCCTTGCCGAGCAGCCCGGCGACGTCCCCCGGTTCGGCGGTGTCGACCGTGAACTCGTAGCAGTGGGTGTCCGCGTTTTCCGAGAGGACGGAACTCACGGCCGGTTCGATGCTCGGAGCGACGGCGAGGCTGTACTGCTCGACGGTGTCGCATCCGCCGGTCAGGGCGCGGACGACGCCGACTCCGGCCGCCGCGAGCACTACCACCACCACCGCTCCGACGACTGCGACAACCCGGGTCGATCGGCCGTCACGTGACGTCCGCACGCTGTGGCGGCCTCCTGCCATGTGGTCCTCCCCTGCCGGTGCCGGGCCGCGCCGCACACACCGTCATCATGATCTGCGCCACATCGTAACGGTCCGGTCTCACGTGCCGTCGGAAGGTGAGCCGCCGGCTGCCGCTCCGCTCTGGAGGCGCCGCGCGACGAGCGCGGCGTGCAGGTGGCGCAGCCCGGAGGGGACGGTGGGATCGAACCCGGTGAGCTGCGCGACCCGCTTGAGCCGGTAGTCGACGGTGTTGGCGTGCACGTGCAGGCTCCTCGCGGTGCGCTGGCGGCTCAGTTCGTGGGCGATGTGGGTCTCGAGGGTCTCGACCAGCTCGGGCGCGTCGGCGAGCGGTTCGAGCACCCGCACGAGGTGCTCGCGGGCCGGCCCGGGCCGGGTGAGCTGATACTCGAACGCGAGGTCCTGCATCCGGTACACGCCGGCGGGCCGGCGCAGATGGCCGACCAGTTCGAGCAGCTCGTGCGCCTGGTGCGCCGCGGCGGGGATGCCCGGGACGTCGGACTCGACGAGCGAGACCGTCAGCGGCACCCCCGCGGCACGCGCGACCCGCTCGTAGAGCGCGGTGCGGATGTGCTCGGCCGGGGTGTCGCCGAGCAGCACGGTGCCGCCCTCGGGTCCGAGCATGGTCAGCTGCCGGCCGTCGCACACCCGGTCCAGCTCGGTCTCGAGCCGCCGCAGGGTACGCCGCGCGACGACCTCCGGCCGCACGTGCGGATTGCGCTCGTCCGGGTGCCGGCCCAGCCGCACTCCCAGCACCGTGTACCGCTCGGCCAGCTCGAGCCCGGACCGGCGCGCGACGGCGGCGGCGTCCTGCCCGCCGAGCAGGGCCGTCACGAGCTCCTGGGCCGCGACGTCGCGGTTGCGGCGCATCGCCTCGAGTTCGGCGACGAACCCGGTGGTCGCGGCGACGGTGACGCGTTCGAGCAGCGCCATCCACAGCCGCGACGCCGCGGCGACCGACTCGACGTCGCCCTCGCGGGCCCGGGCGGTGACAAGTTCCCAGCCCAGCCGGATGCCCTCGTGGTAGATGCGCAGCATGTATTCCAGACGGAACCCGGCGCGCGCCCACTGGGCGGCGCTGCTGCGCAGCTCCGACAGGTCGGCGTCGGTCGGCAGCTCCCCCGTGTCGAGCACCTGGATCGCCAGGCGCAGGCACCGGACGGTGATCTCGGTGACGTCGCCGCGCAGGGCTTCGCCCGGTTGCAGCGAACACGGCGCGACGTTGTCCGCGAAGTGCGCGACCAGCTTGCGGGCGACGGCGCGCAGGTCCCGCAGCGGGACCGAGGCGGGCCTTCCGTCGACGACGAACGCCACCCCGGACCGCGAACCGTATTCGGACACCGACATTCCGCGGAACCCCCCATGACTCCGGAAAGAGACGAACTTACTCTGCCGTAGGAAGGTACGTGGCCCGGGCGAATCGGACAAGGGCCCGCAGAGACCTGGCTCACACCCGGCGGCCCCGACGGGCCGAGACTCAGGTCAGCAGCTGCTTCTTCTGGACCTTGCCCATCGCGTTGCGCGGGAGGGTGTCCACCACCCGCACCTCCCGCGGCCGCTTGTGCACGGAGAGCTGACGGGCCACGAGCTCGATCAGCGCGCCCGGGTCGACGGCCGGGCCGTCCGGGGCGGGCACCACGAAGGCGACGATGCGCTGGCCCAGGTCGTCGTCGGGGACGCCCACCACCGCGACCTCCCGCACGGACGGATCGCCGAGCAGCACGGTCTCGATCTCGCCGGCCCCGACCCGGAAGCCGCCGGACTTGATCAGGTCCGTCGACTCGCGACCGACGATGCGGTGGAACCCGCCCGGATCGATCGCCGCGACGTCGCCGGTGACGAACCACCCGTCCGGGGTCCACGCCGCGGCCGTCGCGTCGGGACGGTTCAGGTAGCCGTCGAACAGCATCGGCCCGCGGACCTGCAGCCCGCCGATGCTCTCCCCGTCGTGGGGGACGTCGTTGCCGTGCTCGTCGCGCAGCCGGGTTTCGACCCCGCGCACCGGAGTACCCACCCATCCGGGCCGGCGCTCCCCGTCGACCCGGGTGCTGAGCGTCAGCATCGTCTCGCTCATCCCGTACCGCTCGATCGGGGTCAGCCCGGTCAGCTCGCGCAGGCGCTCGAACACCGGGACGGGCAGCGGCGCGCTGCCGGACACGAGCAGCCGCGCACCGCTCAGGGCCTTCGCGGATTCCTCGTCCTCCACGACGCGGGACCACACCGTCGGCACCCCGAAGTACAGGGTGCCGTGCGCCTGCGCGTACGCCTCCGGGGTGGGCCTGCCGGTGTGGATCAGCCGGCTGCCGACGCGCAGCGGACCGAGCACGCCGAGGATCAGGCCGTGCACGTGGAACAAGGGCAGCCCGTGCACCAGCGTGTCGCGTTCGGTCCAGTCCCACGCCTCGGCCAGCGCGTCGATCCCGGCCGCGATCGCGCGGCGGCTCAGCAGCACGCCCTTGGGCGCGCCGGTGGTGCCGGAGGTGTAGAGCACGAACGCCGTGCGGGACGGATCGGGTTCCGGGTGACTGTGCCAGTCGCGGGCGTGCAGCCGCACCGGCACCACCGGCAGGCCGGGTTCGTCCGGCACGTCGCCGAGCCACGCCTGAGCTCCGGAGTCGCGCAGGATGTGCTCCCGTTCCGCGGGGCCGGAGTCCGGTGGCACCGGGACGACGGTGACCCCGGCGAGCAGGCAGCCCACCACCGCGATCACCGTCGTCGCCGTCGGCGCGGCGAGCACCGCGAGACGTTCGGCTCCGCCGATGCGGCGGGCCAGGGCACCGGCCGCGCCGAGGATGTCGCTGCGCGAGAGCGTGTGCCCGTCGATGCGGACCGCGTCGGGCAGGTCGTCGCCGCGCGCGACGGCCAGGGGGTTGAGGGAACGAA
>NZ_PCZU01000154.1:1777-10168 GCF_002887785.1 Rhodococcus sp. ENV425 | reverse complement strand
GTGCCCGTCACCGGCCACCACCAGCACCGCGCCGGCGAGGCCGATGCCGACGGCGGCCGCGAGCACGGCCCCGCGAGCGCCGACCGCCAGCCACAGGCCCGCGATCGACCCCGCGACCGCGAACGACGCGCCCGAGCTGCCGGCACCGGTCGACGGCGACACGAACGCGGTGAACAGCCCGAACAGCAGCTGGCTCACCGCGAACAACCCGACCGCCCGGCCCGGGCCCCACACCCGCACCGCGACGGTCGCGACGACGGCGAGGAGGAGCAGATTCACCAGGGTGACGAACACGCCGCCGTCCTGCACGAGCACCGAGGTCAGGACCCGCCACCATTCGTCCTCGGCGCGGATCCGCAGCGGGTCGCGGCCGAACGTCCCGAGCAGCGACGGCACGGCCAGGCGCAGCAGCGACGGGACCGCGACTACGAGCCACAGCACGAGCGCGGTCACCGGCGGCGGCCACAGCAGCTGACCCGGCGGGGGCCACCACACCAGCCGCCCCGGCGGCGCGCACCGACGCTGCGCGAGCAGCACCGCGAGGGCCGCGACGAGGGCGAGCAGGAGCACCGAACCGGGGTCGGCCTCCGAGGTGCTCACGGGCGTCAATGTACCTGCGGACGTACCCGGCGTCCGGTTCCGTCGACGGCGGGTCCGCTCCCCCGGCGCCGGACGTTCAATCCCGTGACACCACCGAGCGCAGGAAGAACCGCAGGTTCGCCGGCCGCTCCGCGAGCCGCCGCATCAGGTACCCGTACCACTGGGCCCCGTAGGGGACGTACACCCGCATGCGTAGCCCGGCGCCGGCGAGCCGGCGCTGTTCGAGGTCGCGGATCCCGTACAGCATCTGATGCTCGAATCCGTCCGGGCCGCGGGCGTGCTCGGCGGCGAGCGGGCCCACGGCCGCCACGATCGCCGGGTCGTGCGAGGCCACCATCGGATAGCCCTGCCCGGCCATGAGCACCCGCAGGCACCGCAGGTACGAGGCGTCCACCTCGGCGGAATCCTGGTACGCCACCGACGCCGGTTCGCGGTAGGCGCCCTTGCACAGCCGCACCCGCGAGCCCGGGCCGGACAGGTCCCGGCAGTCCGCCTCGGTGCGGCGCAGGTAGGCCTGCAGCACGGCACCGACCCAGGGGAAGTCCTCGCGCAGCCGCCGCACGATCGACAGGGTGGCGTCGGTGGTGGTGTGGTCCTCGGCGTCGACGGTGACCCACACCCCCGCCGCGGCGGCGGCCGCGCAGATCTGCCGGGCGTGCCCGAGCGCGATGCCGGGGCCCTCGGCGCCGAGGGCCAGGCCGAGCGCGGTGAGCTTGACCGACACCTCCACCGCCGGCATCGGGGCATCGCGCTCGACCAGCGGAGCCAGGTCGGCGATCAGCGCCTCGTATTCGGCGACGATCGCCCGGGCCTGCGCGAGATCGGTGGTGTCCTCCCCGAGGTGGTCGATGCTCACCGCCCGTCCGGTGCCGAGCAGGGCCTTCGTGGCCGCCAGCGCGTCGGGGCGGGTGTCCCCGGCGACGAACCGGTCGACGAGCCGGCGTGTCGGCGGCGCCGTGGTGACCAGCGCCCGGACGCGGGGCGACTTCGCGGCCGCGAGGATCACCGGCCGCAGCGGGTTCGACGCCAGCCGCGGCAGCGCCCGCGACGTCACGGGCGGCGACGGCAGCGGTTCCGAGGCGACCACGGACCTCACCCGCCCTTCATGTGCGGGTACCGGTAGTCCGTCGGTGGCACGAACGTCTCCTTGATCGTCCGCGCCGACACCCAGCGCAGCAGGTTCAGCGGCGAGCCCGCCTTGTCGTCGGTGCCGGACGCCCGGCCGCCGCCGAAGGGTTGCTGCCCCACCACCGCGCCCGTGGGTTTGTCGTTGACGTAGAAGTTGCCGGCCGCGAACCGCAGCGCGGCGGTGGCCTCCTCGACGGCCGCGCGGTCCTCGGCGATCACCGAGCCGGTGAGCGCGTAGGGGGCGCCGCGGTCGACGAGGTCGAGCACCCGCCGCCACGCGTCCGGCTCCGCGTCGTCGTAGACGTGCACACTCAGCACCGGACCGAAGTACTCCGTGCACATCGACTCGTCACCCGGATCGTCGGTGAGCAGGACGGTGGGCCGCACGAACCAGCCGACCCACTGGTCGTACCCGCCGCCGACGGCGATCTCGATCGACTCGCGGTCGCGGGCCCGCTCGAGGGCGCCGACGACCTTCTCGTAGGCGGTCCGGTTGATCAGGGCGCCGCCGAAGTTCGACAGGTCGGTCACGTCGCCGTAGGTCAGGCTCTCGACCTCGTCGAGGAACTCGGTGCGCATGCGCCGCCACAGGGAGCGGGGCAGGAACGCCCGCGACGCCGCCGAGCACTTCTGCCCCTGATATTCGAAGGCCCCCCGGATCAGGGCCGTGGACAGCACGCCCGGATCGGCCGACGGGTGCGCGAGGACGAAGTCCTTGCCGCCGGTCTCCCCCACCAGCCGCGGATACGTGCGGTAGCCGTCGATGTTGGCCCCGACCTCCCGCCACAGGTGCTGGAACGTCCGGGTCGACCCGGTGAAGTGGATACCGGCCAGCCGCGGATCGCGCAGGAGCACCTCCGACGCGACCCGGCCGTCCCCGGTGATCAGATTGATCACGCCCGGCGGCATCCCCGCCGCCTCGAGCAGGCGCATCGTCCAGTACGCCGACAGGGACTGCGTCGGTGCGGGCTTCCACACCACGGTGTTGCCCAGCAGCGCCGGAGCGGTGGGCAGGTTCCCGGCGATCGCCGTGAAGTTGAACGGGGTGATCGCGTACACGAACCCCTCGAGCGGCCGGTAGTCCATCCGGTTCCACACACCCGGCGACGAATACGGCTGGTCGGCGAGCAGCGCCCGGGCGAAGTGCACGTTGAATCGCCAGAAGTCGACCAGTTCGCACGGCGCGTCGATCTCCGCCTGCTGCACCGACTTGGACTGGCCCAGCATGGTGGCGGCCGCGATCGTCTCCCGCCACGGCCCGGCCAGCAGGTCGGCGGCCCGCAGCAGCACGGCCGCGCGGGCGTCGAACGACATCTCCCGCCACGCGGGGGCCGCGGCCGTCGCCGCCTCGACGGCCGCCGTCGCCTCCGCCGGGGTGGCGTTGCGCAGGGTGCCGAGCACCGCGTGATGGTTGTGGGGCTGCACGATGTCGAAGCGATCGCCCTCACCGTGCACGTGCTCGCCGCCGATGACGTGCGAGACGTCCACCGGTTCGGCCGCCAGCTCCTTCAGCTTGGCGGTCAGACGCTCCCGCTCCGGGCTGCCGGGAGCGTAGGTGTGGACCGGCTCGTTGGCCGGCGCAGGAACTGCAGTGACGGCGTCCATGGGGCCTCCCTGGGCCCAGGGTAGCGCCGAACACGGCGTCGCATACGGCAATCCTGCTCGGGCAGCGTCGCTTCCGCCGCGCGCCGCTGCGCGCGCATCACGTCAGCCGGTGCGCGCGCATCACGTCAGCCGGTGCGCGCACATCACATCAGCCGGTGCGCGCACATCACATCAGCCGCTGCGCGGCGGCCGCGATCCTCTCGTCCGAGGCCGTCAGCGCGATCCGCACGTGCTGGACGCCGCCGGGACCGTAGAACTCGCCCGGGGCCACGAGGATCCCGCGTTCGGCGAACCAGTCCACCGTCGCGCGGCACTCCTCGCCGCGGCTCGCCCACAGGTACAGGCCGGCTTCGGAGTGATCCACCGTGAACCCGGCACCGCGGACGGCCGCGAGCAGCACCTCGCGGCGCTTGCGGTACAGCTCGCGCTGCGCGTTCTCGTGTTCGTCGTCGTTCAGCGCGACGGTCATCGCCGACTGGATCGGCAGCGGCACCATCATGCCGGCGTGCTTACGCACCTCGAGCAGGTCCGCGACGAGTTCGGCGTCGCCGGTGACGAAGCCGGCGCGGTAGCTGGCCAGGTTCGACGTCTTCGACAGCGAGTGCACCGCGAGCAGGTTCGTGTGGTCGCCGTCGCACACGCTCGGGTGCAGGATGGACAGTGCCTCACCCTCCCAGGTCAGGCCCAGGTAGCACTCGTCGGAGACGACGATCGCGTCCCGGCTGCGCGCCCAGTCCACCACCTTGCGCAGGTGTTCGAGGCCGAGCACCTTGCCCGTCGGGTTCGACGGCGAGTTCACGAACACCAGCGCCGCGCCCTCGGGTCCCAGGCGGTTGAGGCCGTCGGCACGAATGATCCGCGTGCCGGCGAGCAGCGCTCCCACCTCGTACGTCGGGTACGCGAGCTCGGGGATCACCACCAGGTCGCTGCCGCCGAGGCCGAGGAGGCTCGGCAGCCACGCGATCATCTCCTTGGTGCCGATGGCCGGCAGGATCGCGGACGCGTCGATGCCGGTGACGCCGTAGCGTCGGGCCAGCGCCCCGACCGCGGCGGCGCGCAGCGCTTCCGTGCCGTGGGTGGTCGGATACCCGGATTCCTCCGCGACGGCGAGCAGCGCCTCACGGATGACCGAGGCGACGGGGTCGACGGGGGTGCCGACCGAGAGATTGACGATGCCGCCGGGGTGCGCGGCCGCCTTCTCCTTCGCGCCGGTCAGCGAGTCCCACGGAAAGTCCGGCAGGCTCGCGGCCACCGAACGACGAGTGCGCGTCACGGTACCGCCGATCACTATTCCTCGCCCATGGGCGGCAGGGCCTTGACGAACGGCGGGTCGTAGTCGACCTTGCCGAGCTTCGCGGCGCCACCCGGGGATCCGAGATCGTCGAAGAAGTCGACGTTGGCCTTGACGTACGCGCTCCACTCGTCCGGCACGTCGTCCTCGTAGAAGATCGCCTCGACGGGGCACACCGGCTCGCAGGCACCGCAGTCCACGCACTCGTCCGGATGGATGTACAGCATGCGACCGCCCTCGTAGATGCAGTCGACCGGGCATTCCTCGATGCACGCCTTGTCCAACACGTCCACGCACGGTTCCGCAATCGTGTACGTCACTGGTGTTCTCCCTGCCTCTCTGGTCGCCCGCCCACCTGCACGGTCACGCCGAATCGGGGCGCGCTCCGCGTCCGTCGACGTCCAGTATCCCCCGCCGCGGGGACACCCCTCCGAGTTAGGGTGCCCTGACTAGACGGGCCCCGGCTGGGCGCCCAGCCACTGCTGCCCGTCCGCGGCGGCCCGGGACAGGGCGGACCGCTCGCCGACGTATCCGGCCAGTGCCCCCACCAGCGGCAGCACGCCGAGCGCGCGCCACGCGCCCGACGGCTGCGGACGCCGCGCGAATTCCGCGTTCACCGCGCGGACCAGGTCGATCGTCGACCGCACCGGACGCCGCACCCACGACAGCGGTGTCCCGGTTTCGTCCGTGCCGAGGAGGTCGCGGCGGCACAGCACGGCCGCGAGCATCCGCACCTGGCGGTCGCGGTCGTGGATTCCGCGTTCCCGGGCGACGGCGAGCAGCACGATCGCCTGGTTGACGAAGCCGAGCGCGTCCTGCAGCGGCAGCATCCGGCCCACCACCCCGAGCATGCCGGGGAACGCGACGGGCAGCGTCGAGACCGAGCCGAGCCCGCCGACCCACCAGTTCACCCGCTCCTGTTCCGACGCGGCCGCCCACGCCGCCGTGCCCGGCACGCGACCGGCGTCGAGCACGGCCGCGGCCGCGTCGAGCACCTGCTCGACCGGGGTCCGCTCCCGCACCGTGGGCACGAACGTGCGGGCCTTGAGACCGAACGGGTCGAGGTACGCCAGGTCGAACAGCGGCCCGACGCCCGCGGCGGTCGCATCCAGGGCCGCCGCGACGACCCCGTCGCCCAGCCTGGGGCTCACCGGCCGGCCCCGCTGAGGGCGCCCCCGTCGACAGCGAGCGGCGCGTAGGCGGTGCTCCGCTGACGGGCCGGGCGACCGATGCCCTCGGCGATCGCCACGAGTTCTGCCACGGTCTTCTCCGAGCCGTGCTGGGAACCCGCCATCCGGGAGATCGTCTCCTCCATCAGGGTGCCGCCGAGGTCGTTGGCGCCGCCCTGCAGCATCGCCTGCGTGCCGGCGACACCCAGCTTGACCCAGCTGGTCTGGATGTTGTCGATCCGGCCGTGCAGCATGATCCGCGCCAGCGCGTGCGCGGCGCGGTTGTCGCGCAACGTCGGACCGGGCCGCGACGCGCCGGCCAGGTACAGCGGCGACGACTGGTGCACGAACGGCAGCAGCACGAACTCCGTGAAGCCGCCGGTGCGGTCCTGGATCCCACGCAGCACGTTCAGGTGCCCCACCCAGTGGTGCGGCTGGTCGACGTGGCCGTACATCATCGTCGAGCTGGACCGCAGCCCCACCTCGTGTGCGGTGGTGACCACCTCGATCCACTCCGCGGTGGGCAGCTTGCCCTTGGTGAGCACCCAGCGGACCTCGTCGTCGAGGATCTCCGCGGCGGTGCCGGGGATCGTGTCGAGGCCGGCCTCACGCAGCTCGGTCAGCCAGTCGCGGACGGACACGCCGCTGCGGGAGACGCCGTTGGCGATCTCCATCGGGGAGAAGGCGTGCACGTGCATCGACGGCACCCGCTCCTTGACCGCGCGGACCAGGTCGGCGTAGCCGGTGACGGGCAGTTCCGGGTCGATGCCCCCCTGCATGCACACCTCGGTGGCACCGGCGACGTGCGCCTCCCACGCCCGGTCCGCAACCTCGGCGGTGGACAGGGTGAACGCGTCGGCGTCGCCCTTGCGCTGCGCGAACGCGCAGAACCGGCAGCCGGTGTAGCAGATGTTGGTGAAGTTGATGTTCCGGTTGATCACGTACGTGACGTCGTCGCCGACCGTGTCCCGGCGCAGCTGGTCGGCCAGGGCGACGACCGCCTCGAGGCCGGGCCCGTCGGCGTGCGCGAGGGCGACGTACTGGGCGTCGGTACAGCCGGCGGGGTCCTTCTCCGCGGCGCGCAGCGCCGAGAGCACGTCCCCGTCCAACCGCACCGGGGCATTCGCGCCGAGTGCGAGGACCTGCTCGCGCACGGTGTCCCAGTCGCCGAACGCGCTGCCGAGGTCGGAGCGGTACTCGGTGTTGCGCCCGGTCACGTCGATCTCGGAGTTCAGATCCACGCGGCCGCTGGACTCCCAATCGAGGTCGGGCTCCTGCCACGGCTGCCCCTGCGGGGTCACGTCCCAGGCCAGACCGGTCGCCGGGTCCGCCAGCGCGCGCACGTGGGCGGCGATCCGCGGGTCGATCCACGGCTGCCCGGCCAGCACGTACTGCGGCTGGGCCGCGATCCGCTCGGTGAGGGTGAACCCGGCGTCGGCGCTGATCCGTGCGAGCGCGTCCAGGTTCGGCCACGGCCGTTCCGGGTTGACGTGGTCCGGGGTCAGCGGTGAGACCCCGCCCCAGTCGTCGACGCCCGCGGCGAGCAGCGCGCGGCACTCGTCGGCGGCGACGAGGTTCGGCGGCGCCTGGATGCGCATGGACGGACCGAGCACGAGCCGGGCCACGGCGATCGCGGCCCGGAACTCGTCGAGTCCGGCGTCGTCCACGTCGCGCATCGCGGTGTCGTCCTTCGCCCGGAAGTTCTGCACGATCACTTCCTGGATATGTCCGAACGCCTTGTGCTGCTTGCGGATTGCCGCGATGGATTCGGCGCGCTCGGTGAGCGTCTCGCCGATGCCGACGAGGATGCCGGTCGTGAACGGCACCGACAGCCGGCCCGCGTCGGTGAGCACCCGCAGCCGTACCGCCGGGTCCTTGTCGGGGCTGCCGTAGTGGCACTCCCCCTGCTCGGTGAACAACCGGGTCGACGTGGTCTCGAGCATCATGCCCATCGACGGGGCCACCGGCTTGAGACGGGACATCTCGGCCCAGCTCATCACCCCGGGGTTCAGGTGCGGCAGCAGCCCGGTCTCCTCGAGAACCCGGATCGCCATCGCGCGCACGTAGTCGAGGGTCGAGTCGTAGCCCCGCTCGTCGAGCCACTGCCGCGCCTCCGGCCAGCGCTCCTCGGGCCGGTCACCGAGCGTGAAAAGCGCTTCCTTGCAACCCAGTTCGGATCCACGCCGGGCGATGTCCAGGATCTCGTCGGGCTCGAGATACATCCCCTGCCCGGCGGCGCGCAGCTTGCCCGGCACGGTCACGAACGTGCAGTAGTGGCAGCGGTCCCGGCACAGCCGGGTGATGGGGACGAACACCTTGCGGGAATAGGTGACCGTGCCTGGCCGGCCCGCCGCGAGCAGACCGGCGTCGCGGACCCGGGCGGCCGAGGCACACAGGTCCTCGAGATCCGATCCCCGGGCGGCGAGCAGGATCGCGGCCTCGTCGACGTTGAGCGTCGCCCCGTCCCGCGCGCGCCGCAACGCCCGCCGCATGCCCGACGGCGAAACCCGCACAGGATCCGCCGCGGACGACGCGGGCCCGGCCGCGCCGGCGCGGACCGAGGGCAGGGGCAACATCGCGGGCGTGGCACCGTCGTGG
>NZ_PCZU01000154.1:0-1746 GCF_002887785.1 Rhodococcus sp. ENV425 | reverse complement strand
TCATGCGCCACCCGCCGTACCCATGCCACCTCGGGGGCACGTCCCCGGCGAACTCACTCGCGGGGATAGTCCTCGTCTCCCGGGACGACCCGGCTCTGCTCGAGAACGTCCGCGGGCTCCACCTCGAGCGGCACCGAGGTCACCTCGTCGTCGGCCGGTTCGTCCTCGGCCGGCATCTCCTGCTCGATCCGATCGGCCTCGGGCAGTTCCGTGTATTCGGTGGTCTCCGATGATTCGGTCACGGCGGTCCTCCTCCTCGTGTCGACTCCGAACCCGGTCGCGGCATTGCCGGGTTTGCTCGCCCGATCAGCTTAGCCTGGAACCGACTGGACACCACCGACGAGGAGAACCGCGTGAACCGGGACGACCCCCCGCCGCCCGCGGCAGCCGGCAGGGCCGCCCCGCCGCCGGTGACGATGGCCGATCCGGCGTGGCGCCCCAGCCCGAGGGCGCGGCTGCTGTGGGCGGTGAGCGCCGCACTGCTGTGGGTGCCGGTCGTGGCCGCGCAGGTGGTGTGGGCGATAGTCGACTCCGGCCGGCACCCGGGTTGGCACGTCGCCGCCGGCGTCGCCACCGCGGTTCTCGCCGTCGCGCACGTGGCCGTGATGCCGCTGTGGCGGTACCGGGTGCACCGCTGGGAGATCACCGACACCGCCGTGTACACGCGCTCGGGGTGGCTCACCCAGGAACGCCGGATCGCGCCGATCTCCCGGATCCAGACGGTCGACACGGAGCGCGGCCCGATCGAACGATGGCTCGGCCTCGCCACCGTCACCGTCACCACCGCCTCGTCCGCGGGCGCCGTGGAGATCACCGCTCTCGACGTCGGGGTCGCCGACGCCACCGCCGCCCGGCTCACCGCGATCGCCGGCAGCAGCCAGGCCGATGCCACGTGAGCGACGTACCCGTGCCGCCGGAGCGGGAGGACGCCCCCGCCCTCGCCGCCGAGGCCGAGCAGCCGTGGTTGCGGCTGGATCCGCGGATGCTGCTGATCCACCCCGTCGAGGAGGTACTGCGGCTGCTGCCGGTGCTGGTGGCGTCGGTGCTGCTCGGCAGCAGCAGCGGCAATCACGGCTGGGGCCTGGCGGTGGCCGCGCTGCTGGTGGTGATCGGCATGCTGCGCTGGTTCACCACGACCTACCGGATCGGACCGGTGCACGTGGAGCTGCGCCGGGGCCTGCTGCAGCGCCAGCTGCTGTCGGTGCCGCGCAGCCGCATCCGGTCCGTGGACGTCGAACAGCGCCTGCTGCACCGGCTGCTCGGGCTGGCGGTGGTGCGGATCGGGACCGGCCAGCGGACCGGCGCCGGACGCGACCGCAACCGGTTCGAGCTGAACGGCCTGGCGGTCGGTGCCGTGCCGGCGCTGCGCGCCGCCCTGCTCAGCACGCACCCGGGGGCGCCGGACGAGGCGGCCGGGGCGGCCGCCCCGGCCGAAACCGCGATCGCCCGGTTCCAGCCGGGCTGGGTGCGCTACGCCCCGTTCTCGACCACGGGGCTGGTCACCGTCGCGGCGGTGGTGGGACTGGCCTTCCAGTACGGGATCGCCGAGCGGCTCGGCGAGTCGGCCACCGTCGAGCGCGGGCTGTCGTCGATCGAGGCCGCCGGCCCGTTCGTCGCCGCCGTGCTCGGCCTGCTCGTCCTGGGCGTGGTGGCGAGCCTGGCGGCGTGCGTGCGGTACGTGCTGCTGTACGCGGACCTGTCGGTCACCGACGACGGGCGGATGCTGCGGGTCGGGCACGGCCTGCT
>NZ_PCZU01000153.1:0-7120 GCF_002887785.1 Rhodococcus sp. ENV425 | reverse complement strand
GTAGACGACGATGTCGAGATCGCGGGAGGCAGTCATGCGCCACACCCTACTGCCGGGTAAGTCGGGATGCGACGCGGCTCACACGACGGCGCCGCAGCCACCAGCCGAGCCAGGACACCACGATCGTCACCGCCACCGCGGCCCGCACGAGCCCCACCGCCGATTCCGGGTAGATCACCCCGGTCAGGTAGTGGTCGATGAACCCGCTCGGCGGCAGGCCGGCGATCCCGGCGCGGCGCCGCGCCCAGTTCTCCAGATCGGTCAGCGGGCAGTCGAACCCGACGAGGACGGTGGCGAACCCCCACACCACCGCCACGACGTGCAGCACCAGCGTGCGGGGCCACCGCCACGCCAGGAAACCGCCGAACGTCACATACAGCAGGAAGGCCAGGTGCACGACCACGGTGACGTCGGCCAACAGCCGGTACGCCATGCCGCCAGCCTATCCGGATCGGGCGGGGGAGCGGCAGTTCCGGGCTTCTATCCTGCGTCCGCGTCGGTGCCCTTGACGACGAGGACGGGCACCGGCACCTCGAGCAGCAGCCGCTGCAGGCGTCGTTCCAGCAGGAACTTGCCGAGCGCGTTGCGGTCGCGGGTGCCCACCACGAGACGTTCCGCGCCGGACCGCTCCACCAGGTCGACGAGGGCGCCGACCGGGTCCCCGTCGTGCACCGCCGTCCGCAGCTCCCACCCGTCGGCGCCGAGGGCGGCGGTGACGTCCGTGCGGACCGACTCGAGTTCCCGCTGCCCGGACGGGCCGTCGTCGTCGACCGCGACGAGCACGAGGGTCGTGCCGTCGCTGTGTGCGGCCTCGCGGGCGGCCGTGGTGAGCGCGGCATGTCCTTCCGGGGTCGCGGCGTGGACTACGGCAACGGGCATGGGGTCCTCCGGGGGCGGCGGTGACGTGTGCCTTCCAGTATCCCCGTCCGGGGGTCTCCCTGGCCGCTCCCGGCGGTGTGGAACTGGTCTCCACCTGCGGGGACGTGTCGGATGGATCTCAGCTGCCGGGTGCCGGCGCGCTCACCACGGGGCCGGGCGGTAGTCCTTGAGGAAGCAGCCGTACAGGTCCACCCCGGCCTCGCCCTGCACGATCGGGTCGTACACGCGGGCCGCCCCGTCGACGAGGTCGAGCGGGGCGTGGAAGCCCTCGTCGGCCAGGCGCAGCTTCGTGTGGTGGGGCCGTTCGTCGGTGATCCAGCCGGTGTCGACGGCGGTCATGAGGATCCCGTCGGCGCGCAGGTCCTCGGCGCTGGTGCGGGTGAGCATGTTCAGCGCGGCCTTGGCCATGTTGGTGTGCGGGTGCCCGGCGCCCTTGTACCGGCGCCCGCCGAACTGCCCCTCCATCGCCGAGACGTTCACCACGTACGTGCGGCGGGCCGGGGACGCCGCCAGGGCCGGTCGCAGGCGATTGACCAGGATGAACGGGGCCACGGAGTTGCACAACTGCACCTCGAGCAGTTCGAGCGGCTCGACCTCGCCGACCGTCTGCACCCAGCTGTTGGTGTGCACCAGGTCGGGCAGCAGGCCGCCGGCGTCGACCGCGACCCCGGCAGCGATCCGTGCGGGAGTCGCCGACCCGGCGACCAGCGCGAGCGAGGTGAGCGACTCGGCGGTCAGCTCGGACGGCAGCGACCCGGCCAGCGCGGCCGGATGGGCGTCCGAGGGCTTGCCGAAGGTGAGCACCTCCGGCAACGGACCCGCCGGCAACGGGCCGGACTCGGACTCGGCGAGGGCGGAGTACGCGCCGGGGGAGCGGCGCACGGTCTGCGCGGCGTTGTTGACGAGGATGTCCAGCGGGCCCTGCGCGGCCACGTCGTCCGCGAGCGCCACCACCTGGGCGGGGTCGCGCAGGTCGATGCCGACGATCCGCAGCCGGTGCAGCCAGTCGGGGCTGTCGTCCATGGCGGCGAAGCGGCGGATCGCGTCGTTCGGGAAGCGGGTCGTGATCGTCAGGTGGGCGCCGTCCCGCAGCAGCCGCAACGCGATGTACATGCCGATCTTGGCGCGGCCGCCGGTGAGCAGCGCCCGCCGTCCCGTCAGATCGGTACGGGCGTCCCGTTTCGCGTGGTTCTCCGCGGCGCAGCGCGGACACAGCTGGTGGTAGAACGCATCGACCCGGGTGTACTTGTCCTTGCACACGTAGCAGCCCCGCGGCCGGATCAGGGTGCCCGCGCTCGCCCCCGGTGCGTTCGAGCTCAGCGCGATCCCGGCCGTCTCGTCGTCGATGCGGGTGGGCGATCCGGTCGCCGTCGCCGCGAGCACCTGCCGGTCCGCGGCGACCTTGGCCCGGCGGGTCTCGTTGCGGCGCAACTGCTTGAGCTTCTTGAACATGCTCCCGACGGCGCGCTGCACCGTCACCGAATCCGGATGGTCGGCGTCGAGCTCGTCCACGAGGGACAGGACGCGGAGGCAGGTGGCGAGGTCGGCCGGGTCGATGCCCGACGCGTCGGTGTGCGAAGTCATGGGCCTGTTCGTCGTGTGGTGCGGTACCGACCGATGGTATCCGGCGGTGCGCGCGGGGCCGACCCCGCGGGACCTGTGGCCCTGCCCACGGCGCCCGAAACCTGGCAGGCTCGGGCCGGAAGGATCCCCGACCCCAGGAGACGACGATGACCGCACGGCGCCGCCCCAAGTTCCGCGACCTGTCCCCGCGGCAGCAGACGCTCGTTCTCACGCTCGCCTGCGTGCAGCTCTCGCTCGCGGCGACGGCATGGATCGATCTGGCGCGGCGCCCGGCGGACAAGGTTGCGGGCAGCAAGGCGAAGTGGGCTGCGATGATCGCCGTGAACTGGATCGGTCCGATCGCGTACTTCCGCCGCGGCCGGATCGGCTGAACGGCTCCGGCGCCGCAACGGCGAAGGCCCCGAACCTGATCGGTTCGGGGCCTTCGCCGTCTGTCTCGACTCGGAGTGTCCGAGGGGGGACTTGAACCCCCACGTCCGTTAATAGGACACTAGCACCTCAAGCTAGCGCGTCTGCCATTCCGCCACTCGGACCTGCTCCGCTCCCACTTCCGCGGGCGCTGTGAAAGAGTAACCCACCGCGTCGCGGCGCCCAAATCGCCCCGCCCACCTGCGTGTTTGCCGAGATCGATGGTAGACAGGGGACCGTGTCCACAACATCGAATCCCGCCCAGCCGGCCGGCGGATCCCGCGCCGAGGCCGAAGTCGTCGACCTGGTGTCGCAGCTGATCCGCTTCGACACCTCCAACACCGGAGACCTCGCCACCACCCGCGGCGAACGGGACTGCGCGATGTGGGTGGCGGCGCGGCTCGAGGAGGTCGGCTACACCACCGAATACGTCGAATCCGGGGCTCCCGGCCGGGGCAACGTGTTCGCCCGCCTGCCGGGTGCCGACCCGTCCCGGGGCGCACTGCTGCTGCACGGGCACCTCGACGTGGTCCCCGCCGAACCGGCCGACTGGAGCGTGCACCCCTTCTCCGGCGCCGTCGAGAACGGCTACGTCTGGGGTCGCGGCGCGGTCGACATGAAGGACATGGTCGGGATGATGCTGGCCGTCGCCCGCCGATTCAAGGCCGAGAACATCGTGCCGCCGCGCGACCTGGTCTTCGCGTTCCTCGCCGACGAGGAGGCCGGCGGCACCTACGGCAGCCACTGGCTCGTGCGGCACCGCCCCGACCTGTTCGACGGCATCACCGAGGCCGTCGGCGAGGTCGGCGGATTCTCCCTGACCGTGCCGCGCCGGGACGGCGGGGAGCGCCGCCTCTACCTCGTCGAGACCGCCGAGAAGGGCCTCGGCTGGATGCGGCTGACCGCCAAGGGCCGCGCCGGCCACGGCTCGTTCCTGCACGAGGACAACGCCGTCACCGCCCTCGCCCGGGCCGTCGCCCGGCTCGGCACCCACACCTTCCCGCTCGTGCTGACCGACTCCGTCGCCGAGTTCCTCGCCGCCGTCGCCGAGGAGACCGGACTCGACTTCGATCCAGCCTCGCCCGACCTCGACGGCACCCTCGCCAAACTCGGGTCCATCGCCCGCATCGTCGGCGCCACCCTGCGCGACACCGCCAACCCCACCATGCTCGACGCCGGGTACAAGGCGAACGTCATTCCCCAGACGGCGCAGGCCGTCGTCGACTGCCGCATCCTGCCGGGCCGGCGCGCCGAGTTCGAACGCACCGTCGACGAACTGATCGGCCCGGACGTCACCCGCGAGTGGATCACCGACCTCGACTCGTACGAGACCACATTCGACGGCGACCTCGTCGAGGCGATGAACGCGGCGATCCTCGCCCACGATCCCCTCGGCCGGACCGTGCCCTACATGCTCTCCGGCGGCACCGACGCGAAGGCCTTCGCCAAGCTCGGCATCCGCTGCTTCGGGTTCGCCCCGCTGCAGTTGCCCCCGGAGCTGGATTTCGCCGCGCTGTTCCACGGGGTGGACGAGCGTGTCCCGGTCGACGCGCTGCGTTTCGGCACCCGCGTCATGGAACACTTCCTGCTGCACGCCTGAGCACACCAGCACCCAGAGAAAGGACCGGTATGGCCCACGACCCGTACGCGCCGCTGCCCGACCTGCCCACGTTCGAGCTCACCAGCGAGGACATCACCGACGGTCGGCCGCTGAAGCCGGCACAGGCCAGCGGGATCTTCGGGGTTCCCGGCGGGCAGGACATCTCCCCGCAGCTGTCGTGGTCGGGCTTTCCCCCCGAGACCAAGAGCTTCGTCGTCACCGTGTTCGACCCCGACGCGCCGACCGCGTCCGGGTTCTGGCACTGGGCGGTGGCGAACATCCCGGCCTCGGTGACGTCGCTGCCCGCCGGCGCCGGCGACGACACCGGCTCCGGCCTGCCCGAGGGCGCGGTCACCCTGAAGAACGACGGCGGCCTGCACCGCTTCCTCGGCGCGGCCCCGCCGGCCGGGCACGGCCCGCACCGCTACATCGTGGCCGTGCACGCCCTCGACGTGGACAAGCTCGACGGGGTGGGCACCGGCTCGACGCCCGCGTTCCTCGGCTTCAACGTGTTCTCGCACGCGATCGCGCGCGCGACGCTGCACGGCACGTTCGAGCAGTAGACCGCGTTCCGCGGATCGCCTCCGCACCGGAATCGGACAGGCACACCCGTCCGGACGGGTGTGCCTGTCCGGACGGGCGTGTCCCGGCCCGCCGAGCCGGGCTCGGCGGATCAGACGCGGGCGTCCGCGCCGACCGCCTCGGCGACCGAACCGAAGCCCGCGGCCCGCACCTTGCGGGCGAGGCCCTTGTGGATGCGGCGCGCCCAGAACGGGCCGCCGTAGATGAAACCGGTGTAGCCCTGCACCAGCGACGCGCCGGCGAGGATCCGCTCCCACGCCTGCTCGGCGGTCTCGACGCCGCCGACCGAGATCAGCACCAGCCGGTCACCGACCCGCGCGTGCAGCCGGCGCAGCACCTCGAGCGAGCGCTCCGCGACCGGCGGACCGGACAGGCCGCCGGCGCCGATCTCCGCGATCCGGGCCGGATCGGTGCGCAGCCCGTCCCGCCGGATGGTGGTGTTGGTGGCGACGATGCCCGCCAGCCCGAGCTCGACGGCGAGGTCGGCCACCGCGTCGATGTCGTCGTCGGACAGGTCGGGGGCGATCTTCACCAGGACCGGCACGTGCACGGTGTCCAGCACCGCCGCGAGCAGCGGCCGCAGCGACTCGACCGCCTGCAGGTCCCGCAGCCCGGGCGTGTTGGGGGAGGAGACGTTGACGACGAGGAAGTCGGCGAGCGGGCCGAGCAGCCGCGCGCTGGCGGTGTAGTCGTCGGCAGCGTCCCCGGGCGCGACGATCTTGGTCTTGCCGATGTTCGCGCCGATGGGGACCGTGTGCACGCGGGTGCGCAGGCGGTTCGCGGCCTCCCCGGCCCCGTGGTTGTTGAAGCCCATCCGGTTGATCAGCGCCCGGTCCGCGGGCAGACGGAACAGCCGGGGCGCCGGGTTGCCGGGCTGCGCCTGGGCGGTGACGGTGCCGATCTCGGCGAACCCGAAGCCGAGGGGGCCCCAGGCGTTCACCCCGGCGGCGTCCTTGTCGAAGCCGGCCGCAAGACCGAGCGGGGCCGGGAACGTCACCCCGAACACCGTGTTGCGCAGCACCGGATCGTCGACGACGAGGACCTTCGCGATCAGCGCCCGCAGCGGCGGGACCCGGGTCGCGAGCCGCATCGCCGTGAACGCGATGTGGTGGATCCGCTCCGGCGGCAGCAGGAACAGCAGTCGAAGGAACAAGCGATACACGTAACACTCCCTGCAGGCCCGGGCGGTGCCCGGGGTCGGCGTCAACGAACGGTGGGTTCGGGAACGTGGTGGCCGGTCTTGCGGCGGCGCAGCAGCACCCGGCGGCTGCCGTCGGGATACAGCCGCACCCGCGTCAGCTCCCAGCCGTGGAACTCGGCCTGGATGGCGAGCCGCAGCGACGCGCTGACCCGGGACACGTCGCGCGGCAGCCGCAGCGGCACGTACTCGTACTCGTCGTTGCTGGTGTCCCAGCCCACCGGCAGCCGGGTCCACCGGCCGCCCACCTCGCGTGCCCCTGCCATCACACACCCCCGATCGGGATCCGCTGCAGTCCGTCCCCGGTCGCGGACCCGATCACCAGGACCGCGTCGGTGGCGTCGACCGCCACCGAGTTCGGTTGCCGCACCGTCGCGTACCGGCCCCGCTCCTGCGGAATCCCGGTCGACAGATCGTAGCCGATGACCTCGTTGCTGCCGGTCGAGGTGACCCACACGAGATCGTTCGCGGTGTCGTAGGCGACGCCGTACGGGGCGTTCGGCACCGGGTAACGCTGGCGCAGCACCAGCGGGTCGAGGGTGTACACGTGCAGTTCCCCGCCGCGGGTGTCGGTCACCAGCACCCGGCCGAACGGATCGGTGGTCAGCTGCGTGGCGCCCTCCCCGGCGCGCAACGCCAGCCCCAGATCACCGTCGGCGACGTCGACCTCGGTCAGCGAGGTCTGGCGACGGTCCAGGGCGGCGAGCGACGTGCCCACGGCGGCGAGCGCGTCGACCGAGGCCAGGCCGGGGACGGTCTGCGTCGCACCCGACGCCGGGTCGACGACGTGGGTGACACCGTCGGCGGTGCCCACGGCGAGGCGGCCGTCCGCCAGCACGGCCGCGGCGCGGGCGTCGCCGTCGACCGGC
>NZ_PCZU01000152.1:0-2591 GCF_002887785.1 Rhodococcus sp. ENV425 | reverse complement strand
AGGATCTGGCGCCCGAGCATGGTCACGTCGCCGGCGCCCATGGTGATCACGACGTCGCCGGGACGGCTCAGCCGCGCGACCTGCCGCGGCACGAGGGACAGATCCGGCTGGTAATGCACGGGCTTGGACACCGATCGCGCGACGAGGGCTCCGCTCACGCCCGGCCGGGGCTCCTCCCGCGCACCGTAGACGTCCAGCACCACGACCTCGTCGGCGAGGTCGAGGGCCGCACCGAACTCGGTGGCGAAGGTCTCGGTGCGCGAGTACAGGTGCGGCTGGAAGACGACGATCACGCGGGGTCGTTCGGTGCCGGTCTCGGTGTAGCGGACCGGTTCGCCGGCGACCAGTTCCGCGGCCGCGGCGAGGACGGCGCGGACCTCGGTGGGATGGTGGGCGTAGTCGTCGAACACCCGCACGCCGTGCTCGCGGCCGCTGTACTGGAATCGCCGGTGCACGCCCCCGAAGCCGGCCAGGCCCTCGACGGCCTCCTCGACCTGGGCGCCCGCCTCGAGGGAGGCGAGCAGTGCGGCGAGCGCGTTGAGGGCCATGTGCCGGCCGGGGACGGACAACCGCACCGTGCGCGGCGCCGCCTCGTCGGCGAGGTGGAACTCGGCGACTCCCCCGACGTCCTTGGCCTCCCAGTTGAGCAGCCGCACGCCGACCGGCACGCCGTCCACCTCGGCGCGGTCGCCCACCACTGCCGCCGTGCCGTATCCGGTGATCCGCAGGTCGTCGGCGCGACGGGCCGTCGCCCGCCGCGCCAGGGCGGCCGAGCCGGGGTCGTCGAGGCACGCCACGAGCAGCCCGCCGGGGGCGATGCGGTCGACGAACTCGTCGAACACCCGCACGTATGCCTCTTCCGTGCCGAAGAAGTCGAGGTGGTCCGCCTCGATGTTGGTCACGATCACCACGTCGGGGTCGTACTGCAGCAGCGAGCCGTCGCTCTCGTCGGCCTCGGCGACGAACACGTCGCCGCTGCCGTGGTGCGCGTTGGTGCCGGACTCGTTGAGCTCGCCGCCCACCGCGAAGGACGGGTCGAAGCCGCAGTGCTGCAGCGTCACCACCAGCATCGACGTCGTCGATGTCTTGCCGTGCGTGCCGGCGACCAGGAAGGTGCGGTGCCCGCGCATCAGGGCCGCCAGCACCGCCGGGCGCAGCAGGACGGGAACGCCGCGTTCCCGGGCGGCGACCAGCTCGGGGTTGTCCTGGGGGATCGCGGCGTGGGTCGTCACCACGGCGGTGGGGCCGCCCTCGAGCAGATCCAGCGCGCTCGCGTCGTGTCCGATGCGCACCGAGGCCCCCCGCGCGCGCAACGCCAGCACGCCGCGGCTCTCCTTGGCGTCCGATCCGGAGACCTTCCCGCCGCGAGCGAGCAGGATCCGGGCGATGCCGGACATCCCGGCCCCGCCGATACCCACCATGTGCACCCGCTCGAGCTGCGGGGGCAGCTGCTCGCTCATCGATCACTCCTGTTCGCTTCCACGCCTGCGACGTCCAGCACGATCCGCGCCACCTCGGCGGCGGCGCTGCGGTGGCCCGCCCCTGCCGCACGCCGTCCCATCTCGGTCAGGCGGGCTGCGTCGCGCAGCAGGGGGATCACCGCATCGGCCACGAACGCCGGCGTCAGTTCCTCGTCCGCCACGATCATTCCACCTCCCGCCGCCACCACCGGCCGGGCATTGAGTTCCTGCTCCCCGTTGCCGTGCGGCAGCGGCACGTACACCGCCGGCAGGCCGACCGCGGACACCTCGGCGACGGTCATCGCCCCGGAGCGGCAGATCACCGCGTCGGCGGCGGAGTACGCCAGGTCCATCCGGGTCAGGTAGGGCACGGCGACGTAGGGATACCGGTCGTGCTCGGGACGTGCGGGCACGTCGAGGGTGTTCTTCGGGCCGTGGGCGTGCAGCACGGCGATGCCCGCCGCGGCGAGCGGACCGGCGGCTCCCGAGACGGCCTCGTTGAGCGAACGGGCGCCCTGCGAGCCACCGAACACCAGCAGCACCGGCCCCTCCGGGGGGAGCCCGAAGTGCGCCCGCGCCTGCGCCCGCAGCGCCGCCCGGTCCAGCCCGGTGATCGACGACCGGACCGGGATGCCGACGATTTCGGCGTCGCCGCGGCGCACGATCCCCGAACCCGGGACGGCGGCCAGGACACGCTCGGCGCGCAGGGCCCCGATCTTGTTGGCGATGCCGGCGCGGGCATTGGCCTCGTGCACGACGACGGGGATGCGGCGCCGGCGGCGCAGCGGTCCGGCACCGGCGGCCAGGTAGGCGGGCAGCGCCACGTAGCCCCCGAATCCGACGACGACGTCGGCGTGGGTGTGGTCGAGCACCTCGCGGGTCCGGCGGACCGAGGCGAGGACCCGCGCCGGCAGCTTGGCCAGGTCGGCGGTGAGCTTGCGGGGCAGCGGCACCGGCGGGATCAGCTCGAGTGGATACCCGCGCTGCGGCACGAGGGTGGTCTCGAGCCCCCGCTCGGTGCCCAGCGCGGTGATCGTCGCCGTCGGCACCAGCCGGCGGATCGCGTCGGCGACCGCGAGGGCCGGCTCGATGTGCCCGGCGGTGCCACCCCCGGCCACCACCACGGACAGG
>NZ_PCZU01000151.1:4357-22181 GCF_002887785.1 Rhodococcus sp. ENV425 | reverse complement strand
GCGGCGCTGACCGACGGCCTCGAGATCCGCGTCACCCGCCAGCGCACGGTCCGGGTCACCGAGACTCAGCCGCTCGCGCCTCCGGAGCAGCGCATCGAGGATCCCACCATGAACATGAGCCGGACGGTCGTCGAGAACCCCGGCGTGCCCGGCGTGCACGACGTCACCTTCGCCGTCACCACCGTCGACGGCGTCGAGACCACCCGCGAACAGATCGACGCCGTCGTCACCACCCCGGCGCAGCCGCGCATCGTGCGCGTGGGCGCCAAGCCGGGAACCGAGGTGCCGCCCGTCGAGAACGGCGACGCCTGGGACGCCCTCGCGCAGTGCGAAGCCACCGGCGACTGGGCCGTCAACACCGGCAACGGCTACTACGGCGGCCTGCAGTTCGACCAGAGCACCTGGGAGCGCCAGGGCGGCCTGAAGTATGCGCCCCGTGCCGACCTCGCCACCCGGGAAGAACAGATCGCCGTCGCGAGCCGGATGCAGCGTGCCCAGGGCTGGGGAGCGTGGCCGTCCTGCTCGTCCCGCATCGGCGTGCGTTAGGTTCGGCACGTGCCAGACCACTCACCCGGCGACCCCGGCTCGACCCCCCGCGACGGTTCCGACGTGACCGCTCGCGACGGTTCCGACGTGACCGCCCGCGACGGTTCCGACGTGACCGCTCGCGGTCGTGCCGCCCTGCTCGGTCCCGCCGAGGTGCGCGCCCTCGCGGAGGAGTTCGGGGTCCGGCCGACCAAACAACTCGGCCAGAACTTCGTGCACGACGCCAACACGGTGCGCCGCATCGTCTCGGTCGCCGGCGTGGGCCGCGACGACGTGGTGCTCGAGGTCGGCCCGGGCCTCGGCTCGCTGACGCTCGCCCTGCTCGACGTCGTCGACCGCGTCGTCGCCGTGGAGATCGATCCCAGGCTCGCCGAGCGCCTGCCCGCGACGGTCGCCGACCGCGCGCCCGACCTCGCCGGGCGGCTCGACGTCGTCCTGAAGGACGCCATGCGGGTGTATCCGGCCGACCTGCCGGCCACCCCGACGGCGCTCGTCGCGAACCTGCCCTACAACGTCGCGGTGCCCGTGCTGCTGCACTTGTTCGCCGAATTCGACTCGCTGCGCACGGCTCTGGTGATGGTGCAGGCCGAGGTGGCCGATCGGCTCGCCGCCGAACCCGGGAGCCGCGTGTACGGCGTGCCCAGTGTCAAGGCCGGCTTCTTCGGCCACGTCCGTCGCGCCGGGTCGGTGGGCCGGGCCGTCTTCTGGCCGGTGCCCCAGGTGGAATCCGGGCTGGTGCGCATCGACCGCTACGCCGAGCCGCCGTGGCCCACGGACGAGGGGCACCGCCGCAGGGTATTCGCCGTCGTCGATGCCGCATTCGCGCAGCGCCGCAAGACGCTGCGGGCAGCGCTGAGCGGCTGGGCCGGTTCGGCCGCGGAGGCCGAGCGACGCCTGCTCGCCGCCGGGATCGATCCGTCGACGCGGGGGGAGAAGCTGGACGCCGCTGCCTTCGTGCGGATCGCCGCCGCGCAGTGACGGCGCCGGGCAGGGCCGGTACGCAGTGACGGCGCCGGGCGGGTCGGTTCCGTCGCAGCGCTTGGCAGGCGGGCGGATCTGTGCTCTACTGGTACACGGTCGTTAGGTAGTGTGTTCGTGGTTTACCCCTCGCACATTTCTAGTTGCGAGCGGATGCGAAATTCCCACGGAATCCTTCTCAGCCGTCGAGTGACAGGCCCGGACGACGTCGTGTCGTTCGACGAAAGATGAAGGCCGCACGGCTTTCCGAGATGTATGAGGTTGAAAATGGTTGAAGGTACCGTGAAGTGGTTCAACGGCGAAAAGGGCTTCGGCTTCATTGCCCCCGCCGACGGCTCCGCGGACGTCTTCGTGCACTTCTCCGAGATCCAGGGTCGCGGCTTCCGCACCCTCGAGGAGAACCAGCGCGTGAGCTTCGAGGTCGGCCAGGGTCAGAAGGGCCCGCAGGCCACCGGCGTCACCGTCATCGGCTGACGTAGGTCGAACGCTCGGCGCGCGTTCCCCGGGCAGGTGCCTTCTCCGACGGCCTCGTGAGGTCGTCGTGGAAGTGTCGCCGTGAGAGGTGCATCCGAGCAGTGAAGAGGGGCCGGTCCGCAGGGACCGGCCCCTCTTCGTGTCGGTGGGCCGGCGTCGTCGTATCCGGGCGTCGGCGTCGTGTCCTGCGAAAACGTTTCGGCACAACGCTGTTTCGTGGCAGTTCCGGCGATATCGCTGGCGGTGCGGGCGCCGATGTGATCTACTTGCACTCGGTCGTTAGGTAGTGTTCGTGGTTCACCCCTCGCGCATTTCTGGTCGCGAGCGGATGCGATAGCCCACACGGAATCGTTTTCTACCGTCGAGTGACAGACCCGAGCGGCGATGTGTCGCTCGACGAGTGGGGAAGCCTGGTGCTTCCCGAATCTTCTTAGGAATGAACATGGTTGAAGGTACCGTGAAGTGGTTCAACGGCGAAAAGGGCTTCGGCTTCATTGCCCCCGCCGACGGCTCCGCGGACGTCTTCGTGCACTTCTCCGAGATCCAGGGTCGCGGCTTCCGCACCCTCGAGGAGAACCAGCGCGTGAGCTTCGAGGTCGGCCAGGGTCAGAAGGGCCCGCAGGCCACCGGCGTCACCGTCATCGGCTGACACACCCGCCTCACCGGCCGGATGTCACACGAGTTCGGTTCGATCGAATACGTGTGACATCCGGTCATCGCACGCGCCGGCTCAGTCGCTCACAGCGACGGAGCCGGCGCGTTCGTATCGCCGGGCCAGCAGCTCGTGGCGCCGTCCCGCGTGCAGGCACGCGTCCCGCAGTTCCGGCGGATCCAGCACGGTGAAGTCGACGTCGAACGCCGCGAGCCAGCCCGCGATCGACCCGAGCGACGTGCCGCCGAGCGCCACCGCGCAATGGTCGTCGTCGACCGGTTCGAGGGTGCCCCACTGCTCGTCGACCATGGGCGCGATCGACTCGAACGGCGCGTGCAGCAGCACCCGGGCCCGGACCCGGACCGACCCGCGCGCGATGCCCCGGGCCACGAACTCCGCGGCCCCGCCGGGCGGCAGCCCGCGTGTGGTGAACCGCGGACCGGTGGGGATCTTCGGTTCCATCCGGTCGACGCGGAACGACCGCCAGTCCTGCCGGTGCAGATCCCACGCCACCAGATACCACCGTGCCCCGGAGCGCACCAGCCGGTACGGCTCCACCTCCCGCCGCGAGAATCCGCCGTCGTGCGTGCGGTAGTCGAAGCGCAGCCGCTCGTGTGCGTGGCACACCGAGGCGACGGCGGACAGCAGGCCCGCGTCGACCGCGGACGCGGCCGGAGCCTGCTCGACCACGTCCACCCGCAGCGCTTCGAGCCGGTGCCGCAACCGCGACGGCATCACCTGCCGCAGCTTGGCCAGGGCGCGGCCCGAGGCCTCCCCGATGCCCGTCACCGAGCCGGTCGCGCCGGACTGCAGCGCGACCGCCACCGCGACGACCTCCTCGTCGTCGAGCAGCAGCGGCGGCATCTCCGCACCCGCGCCGAGGCGGTACCCGCCGCCGACCCCGACGGTCGCGTCCACCGGGTAGCCGAGGTCGCGAAGCCTGTCGACGTCGCGGCGCACCGTGCGGGTGGTGATCTGCAGGCGCTCGGCGAGCTCGGTGCCGGACCAGTCCCGTCGGGTCTGGAGCAGCGACAGCAGGCGCAGCAGGCGAGCGGACGTTTCGCGCATGGCCCGAGCATGCCAGTGAACGAGGACAGCCGTCGTCCGCAATCGGTTCCGCGCGGGTGCGTAAGCTGTATATCCGTGCTGTCCGTCGTTCCGAGCCCCGTCACCGTGCGGGCGCCGTCCAAGGTGAATCTGCACCTCGCCGTCGGTGACCTGCGCGACGACGGATACCACGAGCTGCGCACGGTCTTCCACGCGCTGTCGCTGAGCGACGAGGTGTCCGTCGCCCGCGCCGACACGCTGAGCCTGCGGGTACGCGGTGCCGACGCCGCGGCTGTCCCCACCGACGCCGGCAACCTTGCGTGGCGGGCGGCGGCCCTGCTCGCCGAGCGCGCCGGACGCGCACCCGAGGTCGCCATCACGATCGACAAGGGCATTCCCGTCGCGGGTGGCATGGCCGGCGGCAGCACCGATGCCGCCGCCACGCTCGTCGCCCTCGACGCCCTGTGGGGGCTCGGTCTCACCCGCGACGACCTCGACGAGTTCGCCGCCGAACTGGGCAGCGACGTCCCGTTCTGCCTGCACGGCGGCACCGCCATCGGCACCGGGCGCGGCGAGCGCCTGGTGCCCGTGCTCTCCCGCGGCACGTTCCACTGGGTGCTGGCCCTCGCCAAGGGCGGCCTGTCCACCCCGGTGGTGTTCCGCGAGCTGGACCGGCTCCGGGCCGAGGGCTCCCCGCCCCGGGTCGGCGGACTCGACAGTCTGCTGCAGGCGCTTGCCGCCGGCGATCCACACGCGCTGGCGCCGCTGCTGGGCAACGACCTGCAGGCCGCTGCCCTGTCGCTCGAGCCCGCGCTGCGGCGCACCCTGCGTGCGGGCGTGGAGGCCGGGGCCCTGGCGGGCATCGTCTCCGGGTCCGGACCCACATGCGCGTTCCTGTGCGCCGACGCCGCCGCGGCGGTGACGGTGAGCGCCGAGCTGGCCGGTGCCGGCGTGTGCCGGACGGTGCGCGTGGCCTCCGGGCCGGTCCCGGGCGCGCGCGTCGTCGACAACTCCCACCACTGATCTCTCGGAAGGCATTGCTCCGCGTGGCGAATCTGATCAACCTCGAACAGGTCTCGAAGTCCTTCGGCATCAAGCCGCTGCTGGACTCGGTGTCCCTCGGCGTGCAGGAAGGTGAACGCATCGGCGTCGTCGGCCTCAACGGCGGCGGCAAGACCACCCTGCTCGAGGTCCTCACCGGCCTCGAGGAGCCCGACTCGGGCCGGGTCAGCCGGGTGGGCGGGCTGCGCATGGCGGTCGTCACCCAGCGCGGTGTTCTGCCGCCCGGGTCCACGGTCGGGCAGGTCGTGCTCGGGCCGTTGGGTGTCGCCGAGCACGAGTGGGCCGGCGACGCCCGGATCCGTTCCGTCCTCGCGGGCATCGGCGTCGACCGGCTCGGCCTCGACGCGCTCGTCGACGGTCTCTCCGGCGGCGAGCGACGGCGCGTCGCGCTCGCGGCCGCGCTCGTGCAGGACCTCGACCTGCTCGTGCTGGACGAACCCACCAACCACCTCGACGTCGAGGGCGTGCAGTGGCTCGCCGAGCACCTGCTCGCCCGGCGCAGCGCCCTCGTCGTCGTCACCCACGACCGGTGGTTCCTCGACACCGTCGCGACCCGCACGTGGGAGGTCGTGAACGGGCAGGTGGAGAGCTACGAGGGCGGCTACAACGACTGGATCTTCGCCCGCGCCGAGCGGGCCCGGCAGGCCGATGCGATGGAGGAACGGCGCCGCAACCTCGCGCGCAAGGAACTGGCGTGGCTGCGGCGCGGGGCTCCGGCGCGCACCTCGAAGCCGCGCTACCGCATCGAGGCGGCGGAGTCGCTGATCGCGAACGTGCCGCCGCCGCGGGACACGGTGGCGCTGGCGTCGTTCGCCAAACGGCGCCTCGGCCGGGTGGTCATCGAACTCGAGGACGCGACGCTGACCACCCCCGACGGCCGGGAACTGGTGCACGACCTCACGTGGCGGCTCGGCCCGGGCGAGCGGATCGGCCTGGTCGGGGTCAACGGATCGGGGAAGACGACGCTGCTGCGCACCCTCGCCGGGGAACTCGAACCGGCGTCGGGTCGTCGCATCCAGGGCAAGACCGTCGAGATCGGTTGGCTGCGACAGGAACTCGACGACCTGCCCACCGACCTGCGGGTGCTCGACGCAGTCAAGGACGTGGCTGAGCGGATCACCCTGGGGGACAAGGAGATCTCGGCCGGCCAGCTCGCCGAACGGCTCGGCTTCACCCCGGCGCGGCAGCGCACCCCCGTCGGAGACCTCTCCGGCGGCGAGCGCCGACGGCTGCAGCTGACCCGGGTGCTCATGGCCGAGCCGAACGTGCTGCTGCTCGACGAGCCCACCAACGACCTGGACATCGACACCCTGCAGCAGCTCGAGGACCTGCTGGACGGCTGGGCGGGCACCATGGTGGTCATCTCCCACGACCGCTACCTGATCGAGCGGATCTGCGACTCGACGTGGGCGCTGTTCGGCGACGGCAGGCTCACCAACCTCCCGGGCGGGATCGACGAGTACCTGCGCCGGCGCGCGGCGCTGGGCGACGGGGACATCCCGTCGTCGGCCTCCACCGTGGCAAAGGCGTCGACTCCGGACCAGATTGCGGCGCAACCGAAGCGCGACGGTGCGGCCGAGCGCGCCGCCCGCAAGGAACTGGCACGGCTCGAGCGGAGCGTGGCGAAGCTGACCGAGCGCGAGGAGAAGCTGCACCACGACCTCGCCGACGCGGCCACCGACCCCGATCGCCTGCAGAAGCTCGACGCCGAGCTGCGCAGCGTGGTCGCGGAGAAGGAGGCCGCCGAGGAGCAGTGGATGGAGCTGGCAGAGGGGTTGTAGGCCCCGGTGTGTCCTTTGGGCGGCAGCAGCAGCCCAAAGGACACACCGGCGGCGAAGCCGCCTACAATCCCAGCAGCTTGCTGATGATCTCGTTCATGATCTCGGTGGTGCCGCCGCCGATGCCGAGAACGCGGGCATCGCGGAAGTGGCGTTCGACCTCGCTCTCGCGCATGCAGCCGAGGCCGCCGAAGAGCTGCACCGACTCCATCACCGCGTGGTCGCACACCCGGACGGCGAAGTTCTTCGCCATCGACGTCTCGAGCAGCATCGCCTCGCCGTTCACCCAGCGTTCGGCGACGGAGCGGCAGAAGGTGTGGGCCGCAGCGATCTCGGTTGCCGTCTCCGCGAGCCGGTGGCGCACCACCTGACGGCTCGACAGGGGCCGGCCGAACGTCTCGCGCGAACGGACCCACTCCACCGCCAGGTCGTAGCAACGCCGCGCGGTGGCGACGGCCTGGAACGCGAGCGAGAGCCGCTCGCCCTGGAACTGCTGCGCGATCTGTGCGAACCCGCTGTTCTCCTCGCCGATCAGGTTCGCGACGGGCACCCGCACGTCGTCGTAGAACAGCTCGGCGGTGTCCGAGCACAGCCAGCCCATCTTGTCGAGCTTGCGCGAGACCGTGAATCCCGGTGTGCCGGTGGGCACGACGATCAGCGAGATGCCCCCGGCTCCCGCCGCACCCGTGCGGACGGCGGTGGTGACGAAATCGGCGCGCGTGCCGGAGGTGATGTACAGCTTGGCGCCGTTGATCACGTACTCGTCGCCGTCGCGGCGGGCGGTGGTCCGGATGCCCGCGACGTCGGAACCCCCGCCCGGCTCGGTGATCCCCAGCGAGCCGATCATCCGGCCCTCGAGGGCGGGCCGGGCGAACCGCTCGATCAGGTCCCGGTTCCCGGACGCGACGATGTGCGGGGTGGCGATGCCGTGGCTGAACAACGCGGAGATCAGGCCGGACGAGCCGCCCGCGAGGATGATCTCCTCGAGGATCGCGAGCATGTCGAGCGGGTTGCCGCCGGAACCGCCGTGCTCCTCGGCGACCGAGGCGCCGAGCAGCCCGGCGTCGGCCGCCGTGCGGTGCAGCTCGGGCGGGACGGCGCCCTCGCGCTCCCAGGTGTCGAGGTGCGGGAGGATCTCCTTGCGGGTGAAGTCGGCGGCGAGCCGGCGCAGCGCGGCCCGCTCGGGGGTGTCCCAGGTTTCCCTGTTCAACGTCGTGGTCATCGTCCGCTCCAGACGGGTGTGCGCTTCTCCATGAAGGCCATGACACCCTCGAGGGTGTCGGCGCTGGTGGTCAGTCGGGCCAGGGCGGCGTCGGTCGCGGCCCACGCCTGTTCCTCGGACGGGACGATGCCGTCGACGATCCCGCGCGCGATCGTCTTGCTCGCCTGCACGGCCAGGGGTGCGCCGGCGGCGACGAGGTCGGCGAGTTCGAGCGCGGTGGTGAGGAGGTCGGTCCGCGGAACGACGCGGTTCACCAGACCCCAGCGCAGCGCGTCGGTCGCGGCCATCGGCTTGCCGGTGAGCACGAGCTCCATCGCGACGGCCCGCGGGAGGGCTTCGACGATCCGGAATACGCCGCCGGCGCCGGCGATGAGGCCGCGGTGGACCTCGGGCAGCCCGAATTCGGCGGTGTCGGCGGCGACGACGAGGTCGCTCGCGAGGGCGAGCTCGGTACCGCCGCCGAGGGCGGTGCCGTTGACCGCCGCGACGATCGGCTTGGTGATGTGGTGCCTGACCACGCCGGCGAAGCCCCAGTGCGCGGTCTCGGGCGGGGTCACCCCACCCGGGCCGGCGGTGCCGAGCGCCTTGAGATCGGCGCCGCCGCAGAACACGCTGTCCCCGGCGCCGGTGAGGACGACGACGCGCACGTCCGGATCCTTGTCGGCGCGTTCCCACGCCTCGCCGAGGCCGGTGTGCACGTCGGCGTTGATGCTGTTGGCGGCCTTGGGCCGGTTGATGGTGACGAGCAACGTGTGGCCGCGCTGCTCGACCAGGACGACGGGCTCGGTCATGCGGGGGTCTCCTCGGGGACGGGGTCGGTCAGGGTGACGGTGAGGGCGCCACCGCGGTCGACGACGTGGACGGTGCGGCCGGCGAGGTCGGGACCGCCGGCGAGCCCCGCCGCGCCCGCCGCATCGGTGTAGCCGGAGACCCGGCGGCCGTCGGGGGTGGTGCCCACCAGGAACCCGATCGCCGGGTGGCCGTCGCGTCCGTATTCTGCGGTGGCCGTGTGGATCTCGACCTCTCCGGTGTAGTCGGCGGCGAACTCGGGTGCGGTGGCGGTCAGCACGCGAGGCTCGGGGTCGCCGACGTACCCGCGGGTGTGCGGGGCGGCGGCGAGCACGACGGTGTGCTGGTAGGTCAGGTAGCCGCCGTTGCCGTGGACGAGGGCGATCTCGGCGTCGGTGCGCAGCCGGCGCGTGACGGCGACGAACGAGTGCAGCGTGTAGCTGTTGAGCGGTCCGCCGAAGAACGAGTGGCCGCCGGTGACGCTCGGGACGGTCTCGCGGGGCAGGCCGAGGTGCTCGATGAGCAACTTCGGCACCACGGGGAAGCAGCTGTAGGCGTCCACGATATCGAGGTCGGCCGGCCGGAGATCGGTGCGTTCGAGGGTGCGGGCGAGGGCGTCGGCCAGCGCCGCGGACCGGCCGAAGTCGGCGCGGGCGAGGATGTCGGCCGGCTCGGTCGCGCCCGCACCGCCCCACACGTACACGATCCGGTCCTCGGCGACGCCGAGCTCGCGGGCGGTCGCGAGGGAGGTGACGACGACGGCGGCCGCCTGGTCGACGAACGGCATCGCGTTGAGCAGCAGCGGGTACGGGGCGGTGACCATCCGGTTGCGGGGGCCGACGGCGGTGATGTCCTCGGCGGTGCGCAGGTCCGGGTTCCAGGCGGCGGGGTTGCGGCCGGCGATCTCCGAGAACGCGGCGTACAGCTGGGCGGACCAGGCCAGCGACTCGTCGCGGGAGTGACCGAGTTCGTGGCTGAGCCGGGTCTCGAACAGCGGGTAGACGCGCGTGGGTGCGATCATCCCGGCGCGCTGCATGGCGGGGCTGCCGAGGTCGTCGGGGTCGAACGCCGGCGGCCCGCCGGGGTCGGTGGTCCAGCCGAGCGTGGCCGGGTCGGTGCCGGTCTTCGTCGCGGCGGTGACCGAGGCCTGGGACTCGCCGCCGACGAGCAGCGCGACACCCGCGGCGCCGGTGGCGATCTCGTGGGCGATCCGGTCGAGCAGGGCGGCCGGCCAGTGCCCGCCGATGGGGCTGGTGTGGGTGCGGACCGCTGCGGCGCCGAGACGCGCGGCGAGCAGGGCGGGCAGGTCGTCGTACGCCCAGCTCGCGGTCTTGACGGCGTACACGGAGTCGATGCGCTGGGCGAGTCCGTCGGCACCGGAGTCGGCGAGGGCGGCCACGGCGGCCTCGTGGATCAGGTCGAGCGGTTCGCGGGGGTCGGCGGGGGCGCCGGCGCGTCCGGAGCGCAGGTCGCCGACGCCGACGACGACGGGTACCCGGGCAGGGTCGGTCATGGCGGTCCTCGGGGGAGTTGTCCTGGGATCGGTCACCCGCACACTAATACGGACTGATTCAGTCTGTAAATGGGGTGGGGTGTCTGGCACACTGCAGACCGTGACCGAGCCGACCGTCCGTCGCCGGGGCCGACCCCGCGACGCCGACCTCGAGGACCGCGTCTACGACGCGGTGATCGAGGTCTACTCCGAGACCAGCTGGCGCGGCTTCACCATCGACGCGGTCGGCAGGCGCGCCCGGGTGGGCCGCGCGGCGCTGTACCGGCGCTGGGCCACCAAGGACGAGTTGCTCGTGCAGGCCCTCGAGGCGCGCAGCCCGCTGCCGGTGCCGATCGACACCGGATCGTTGCGCTCGGACCTGGTCGAGCTCGTCACCCAGCTGCTGCGCGGCTACCGCACCACGCCCGGGCTGGTGAGCCTGCGCGTCGCGCTCGACGCCCGCGTGCACCCGGACCTGCTGGCCAACCTGACCACCACGCTCAACCGGAGCCGCCTCGTCGCGGCCCGCACCATCGTGCTGCGGGCGGTCGAGCGGGGCGAGCTGCCCCCGGCGGTCTCGGTGACCCTGCTGCTCGAGATGGTCACCGGCGCGGCGCTCAGTCACGTGCTGTTCTCCCTCGCCGACCCGGGATCGGCGGCGGACGACGACGCCTATGCCCGCACGCTCGTCGACGCCGCGATCCGGGCGCTGGTCGCGGAACGGGAACACGATCCAGGTGCCGTGACCTAACTGCAATCGAATTGCCCGGCGAGCCGCCGAAATCGATACCCTCCGAGGGTGATCCCGGCTAGCCTGGCTGACAGGTCTTACCTGTGGTGGGAGGCGCGAGAATGGATCTGCAGGCGATAGGTGAGATCGAGCGGCTGAAGTACCGCTACGCGCGGGCGCTCGACACGAAGTCGTGGATCGAACTGGCCGACACCATGGTTCCCGAGGCCACCGCCGTCTACGGCGAGCACCTGAGTTTCGAGTCGCGCGACGCGTTCCTGAACTTCCTCGAGAACACCCTCGGATCCCACGTCATCACCGAACATCACTGTGGCCATCCCGAGATCGACGTCGAGGGCGACACGGCCACGGGCATCTGGTTCCTGGCCGACACGGTGGTGGTGCCCGAGGACGGGCTGGTGATGCGCGGGTCCGCCTACTACCACGACCGCTATGTGCGTTGCTCCGACGGGAGCTGGCGCATCTCCCATACCGGATACGAAAGAAACTGGGAGACAGTCACATCCGTGTCCGACATGCCCAGCTTCCGGCTCACGTCGAACCGGTGGTCGCTGCTGCAGCAGCCGCCCCGCGCATCCTGAACCACCCGAGAGGAGGGGACCCCGCCCGATGACCGCGACCGACACCGAAGTCTTCCCCCGGGCCGGTGCGCTCCCGTATCTCATCGTGGCGCGCGCCCGCAGCGCCATCGACTGGTACCGGCAGGTGTTCGGCGCGACACTGGCCGCGGACCCCGTGGTGCTGGAGGACGGCCGGATCGGGCACGCCGAGCTGGTCTTTCCGACCGGAATGGTCTACCTCGCGGAGGAGTTCCCCGAGATGGGCCTGGCCGCGCCCGAGGCCGGCGCGACGTCGGTGAGCCTGATGCTGCCGGTCGCCGACACCGACGCCGTTCTCGCGAAGGCCCACGACGCCGGCGGCACCGTCGAGCGCTGGATCGCCGAGAGCCACGGTCACCGCAACGCCACGCTGCTCGATCCGTTCGGGCACCGCTGGCTGCTCATCGGCCCCCCGACCGGTCGCCGGCAGGACGGCACCGCCGGTACCGGACAGTAGGCCGCGGTGCGCCGAGTTCGACACGCGCGCCGCCGGGCTCACACGATCGGCCGTCGGGGGAGCGGCCCGGTAGGCTCCGCCCCGTGACCGACACCTTCATCCGCACCCGCGTCGCCAACGGCATCGGCGAGGTGGTGCTCGACCGGCCGGTGGCGCTCAACGCCCTCGACTCGTCGATGATCCGCGACATGTACGAGGCCCTGCTGGCGTGGCGCGACGACCCCGAGATCACCGCGGTGCTGGTCACCAGCGCATCCGACCGGGCGTTCTGCGCGGGCGGCGACATCAAGCCGGTGCGGGACGCCGCCGTGGCCGGCGACACCGCCACGGTGCGGGACTACTTCGCGAACGAGTACCGGCTCGACGAACTGGTCGCCACCTACCCCAAGCCGTATCTCGCGCTCCTCGACGGCGTCACGATGGGCGGCGGGCTGGGCATCTCGGTACACGGCGCGGTGCGCGTCGTGACGGAGAAGGCGATGCTGGCGATGCCGGAGACGGCGATCGGCTTCATCCCCGACGTCGGCGCCAGCCACTTCCTGCCGCGGCTGCGCGGCACCACCGCCCGCTGCGACGCGGTCGGCCTGTATCTGGCGCTGACCGGCGCCCGCGCCGACGCGGGCGACGCCATCGCCGTCGGCCTGGCCACCCACTTCGTTCCCAGTCACCGGATCGAAGCCCTCGCCGACCGGATCCGCGAGGGACACTGGCAGCTGGCGCTCGACGAGTTCGCCGAGGCGGCCCCCGCATCGGCGATCGCCGACCGCTACGCCGACATCGACGCGGTGTTCGGCGACGGCACCGTCGCCGACGCCGTCGAACGGCTCTCCGGCGGCCACGACCTCGACGAGCAGTGGGCCGTCACCACCCGCGCGGCGCTGTGCGCGGCGTCCCCGACGAGCCTCTGGGCCACCGCGGAGCTGCTGCGTCGCGGCGCCGAGAGCACCCTGGGCGAGTGCTTCGCGCGGGAACTCGAGGTCGCGGTGCGGATCACCGCCGAGCCCGACTTCGCCGAGGGGGTGCGCGCGGTGCTCGTCGACAAGGACCGCAACCCGTCGTGGTCGCCGCGGGGGATCGGCGAGGTGGACCCGGCCGTCGTCGCGGGGCTGTTCCGGGAGTAGACGCTCGGCCGGCCGCAGTCCCGCGCGGGGAGTGGGGCGCGACGAGACGACGCATCCGCGCACGAAATCCTCAGCAGTGCGGGTTGTTTCGTGCGTTGCCGACCGGCGGGGGCGCGGATGCGGGCGTCAGCGTGCGCTGCGCTGCGGCGCGAGCAGGTCGACGACGATCTCCTGGCCGCCCAGCACGGCGCGGATCTCCGGGTTCTCGAACCCGCCCGCGACGAGGTACTCGCCGAGCAGGGTGAGCAGTTCGTCGGTGCCGATCGTCGGGTCGGAGGCGGGGGGCCGCTGCGCGCGGGCGGCGAGTTCGGTGTGCGCCAGTCGCGCCGCGATCCGCACGGATGCCACTCCCATCGAGTTGCGGCGCGACGCGGCGGTCGGCGTGCTGTCCGCGGCGACGCCGTTCGTGCCGGCGACGATCTCGTCGAAGCTCGGCAGCGAGAGCGGATCGGTGCCGTTGCCACCGGCCTCGTCGGCGACGTCGTGGTCCGCCGCGTGGCTTCCCACCGAGTGCGGGGCGGACGCGCCGTTACCGGTCAGGGTTCCCGGCAGGGGATAGACGAAGGTGCCCGCCCGCTTGGGCCCCGGCGACTCGTCCGCCGGGTCGGAACGGCCGCGCAGCGGCGTGCCGTCGGTCGGTGCGGCCGAGTCGTCGTCCATGAACGCTCCTGACATCCGCGAGCTCGGTCGGCTCGACGGCACAGCAAACTACCAGTAACACCAGCCCCACGCACCACGGGCGTCCCTAATCGGCGGTGGCCACCAGCGGCTCGAGGGTGAGCTCGGGAAGTTCCTTCTGGATGTACTGCAGCCGCCACTTGTCGCTCACCAGCGCCAGCAGCACCCCGTCCGAGCGGGTGAAGACCTCGACGCCGCGCTGCCGGTTCAGCTCGTCCGCCGAGGCCGCGTCGGTGCGGCGGGCCAGCGCGTAGCCGAGCGGTTCCATCCGCGGCTCGACGTTGTACTCGGCCTTCATCCGGGCCGCCACCACCTCGAACTGCATGGGACCGACGGCTGCCATCACCGGGGACGCGTCGCCGCGGATGTCGTTGCGCAGGATCTGCACCACGCCTTCGGAGTCGAGTTGATCGACGGCCTTGCGGAACTGCTTGTACTTCGAGGCGCTCTCGGCGCGCAGGATCGAGAAGTGCTCGGGCGCGAACGACGGGATCGGCGGGAACTCCACCTTCCTGTCCACGTACAGGGTGTGCCCGGGCGCGAGAGCCGTGGCGTTGACCAGGCCGACCACGTCGCCGGGGTAGGCGTTCTCGACCGTGGACCGTTCCCGGCCGAACACCGTCAGCGCGTACTTGGTGGCGAACGGCTTGCCCGTCTGCGCGTGCGTGACGACCATGCCGCGCTCGAACACCCCGGACACCACCCGCATGAACGCCAGGCGGTCGCGGTGCGCGGTGTCCATGCCCGCCTGCACCTTGAACACCACGGCGCTGAACGGGTCGTCCACGTTGCGGGAGTTGCCGTTCACGTCGAGCCGGGCGCGCGGCGGCGGCGCCAGCGCGACGAGGGTGTCGAGGATCTGCCGGACACCGAAGTTGAGCATCGCCGACGCGAAGATCACCGGCGAGGTCTGCCCGGCCAGGAACAGCTCCTGGTCGTGGTCCTGCCCGCTGGCCGACAGCAGCTCCGACTCCTCGGCCGCCTCGATCCACGTCTCGCCCTCGCGGTCCTCGGCCTCGCCGGGGGAGAGCCGGTCCTCGGGGGCGATCTTCGCGCCGCCGGCGGTGCGGGTGAACTTGACGTACTCGACCGGTGCGCCGTCCTCGCCGCGGCGCAGCAGGCCGCGGAAGTCGCCGGCGATGCCGACGGGCCAGAACAGGGGGGTGGGGGTCAGGCCGATGCGCTCGTCGATCTCGTCGAGCAGTTCCAGCGGGGTCCGGCCGGGCCGGTCCCACTTGTTGATCACGGTGATGACGGGGATGCCCCGGTGCCGGCACACCTGGAACAGCTTGAGCGTCTGCGGCTCGAGGCCCTTGGCGGCGTCGATGAGCATCACCGCCGCATCCACGGCGGTGAGCACCCGGTAGGTGTCCTCGGAGAAGTCGGAGTGGCCGGGAGTGTCGACGAGGTTGATCACGTTGACGACGTCGTCGCCGGACTCCTCGGAGCGATAGTTGAACTGCAGCGCCGTGGAGCTGACGGAGATGCCGCGGGCCTTCTCCATCTCCATCCAGTCGGACACGGTGGACTTGCGCCCGGCCTTGCCGTGCACCGCACCGGCCTCCGCGATGACCTTCGCATGCAGGGCCAGCGCCTCGGTCAGCGTGGACTTGCCGGCGTCCGGGTGGGAGATCACTGCGAAGGTGCGGCGGCGACCCGCTTCCGCGAGCACTTCCTTCGACGACACGGCGGTGTTGCCGGCGTCGTTGCCGGTGGAAACGGGCGGGGTAGTCAACGCAGGAGAACCTCTCGAAGCGGATGTGCGGCTCGTGGATGCGCGCGGGCGGCTCGCGCATCGCAGACAACTCGTCCATGTTACTCGGCGATTGAATGTCGATTTCCGCCAGATTCGGTCACATTCGCCGAAGAGACTCCCCCTCGGCGCGGATCGGGGGCACCCTGGGCGTGGTCGTATCCGGCGTGAGGAGTGGTTCGTGAGCAGATTCACCGACGAGATGTACGAGACCGCGGCTCGCTCGCCGCATGCTCTGGTCACCGGCGAGCCGGACGCCCCGCTGCGGCAGACGTGGGGGCAGATCCACGAGCAGGCCCGGCGCATGGCCGGTGCCCTCGCCGCGGCCGGCATCGGCCACGGCGACGCCGTCGGCATCCTCGCCGGGAATCCGGTGGACATCGCCCCCGCCTGCCAGGCCGTGTGGATGCGCGGTGCCTCGGTGACGATGCTGCACCAGCCCACCCCGCGCACCGACCTGGCCCTGTGGGCCCGCGACACCGAGGTCGTCATCGGCATGATCGGCGCCCGCACCGTGGTGCTCGGCGCCCCCTTCGAGATCGCCGCGCCGCTGCTCGCCGAGCGGGGCATCCCCGTCGTCACGATCGCCGAGATGGACGCCGGCACGCCCGTCGACCCGCTGCCCACCGACGAACAGGACATCGCGCTGCAGCAGCTGACCTCCGGGTCCACGGGATCCCCGAAGGCCGTGCAGATCACGCACGAGAACTTCTACGTCAACGCGTACGCGATGATCGAGCGGATCAAGTTCTCCCTCGACGACGACGTGATGGTCAGCTGGCTGCCGCTGTTCCACGACATGGGGATGGTCGGGTTCCTCAGCGTGCCCATGCAGGTCGGCGCCGAGGTCGTCTCCGTGACCCCGCTCGACTTCCTGCGGTCCCCGCTGCTGTGGGCCGAGCTGATGAGCAAGTACCGCGGAACCGTAACGGCCGCACCGAACTTCGCGTACTCGCTGCTGGCGCGCAAGCTTGCGCAGGCGCCCGACGGCGCGGTCGACCTGTCGTCGGTGCGGTGGATGTGGAACGGTGCCGAGCCGGTCGACCCGGACACCATGGAGGCCCTCGCCGCCGCCGGCGCCCGGTTCGGCCTCGACCCCGCCGCGCTCGCGCCGGTCTACGGCATGGCCGAGACCACCCTCGCGGTCTCGGTGCCGGACCCCGGACGCGGGCAGATCCTCGATCTCGTCGACCCCGACCTGCTCGAGGCCGGCGGGATGGCGGTGCCGTCGAGCCGGTCCAACGCCCGTCGCCTGCCCACTCTCGGCCACCTCGTGCCCGGCCTCGAGGGCCGCGTCGTCGGCCAGGACGGGGAGCTGCTGCCGCCCCGCGGCGTCGGCATCATCCAGTTGCGCGGCAAGGCGGTCACCCACGGCTACCTCACCGTCGACGGTCCGGTGCCCGCGCAGGACTCGCAGGGCTGGTTCGACACCGGCGACGTGGGCTACTTCACCGAGGACGGCCTGATCGTGGTGTGCGGACGCGTCAAGGACGTCATCATCATGGGCGGGCGCAACGTCTATCCCACCGACATCGAACGGGCCGCGTGCAGCGTCGACGGCGTGCGCCCCGGCAACGCCGTCGCGATCCGCCTCGACGCCGGCGACAAACGCGAGTCGTTCGCGGTCGCCGTCGAGACCAACCGGATCGACGATCCGGAGGAGGTGCGCCGCATCGAACACGACGTCGTGCACGCGGTCGTCGCGGAGGTCGGGGTGCGGCCGCGCACCGTCGCGGTGCTCGGGCCGGGCAGCATCCCGAAGACGTCGTCGGGCAAGCTGCGCCGTGGCAGCTCCGTCCACCTGCTGGGCGGCTGACGCCGCGCTCAGTGCACCTGCTGGGCGGCTGACGCCGCGCTCAGTGCAGCCTGTTCTGCGCCTCTTCCAGGCCGACCCGCAGCAACAGCTCCACCGCGTCGGCGGCCTGCTCGCGGATCAGGTCGAGGTCCTTGCGTTCGGTCGAGGAGAACGGCTTGAGCACGTAGTCGGCCGGGTCCATGCGGCCGGGCGGGCGGCCGATCCCGATGCGGGTGCGCAGGTAGTGCTTGGTGCCGAGGGCACTCGAGATCGACCGCAGCCCGTTGTGGCCGTTCTCGCCGCCGCCGAGCTTGAGCCGGATCGTGCCGAAGTCCAGGTCCAGCTCGTCGTGGAGGACGACGACGTCGGCGGGCTCGACGGAGAAGAACCGCGCGAGTCCGGCGACCGGCCCGCCCGAGAGGTTCATGTAGGTGCGTGGCTTGGCGAGGATCACCTGCCGGCCGTCGAGGCGGGCCTGCACGATGTCGGCGTTGCTGCGCTTGTGCGCGCTGAACTTTCCGCCGACCCGGGCGGCGAGCGTGTCGGCCACCATGCAGCCGACGTTGTGGCGGGTCTTCTCGTACTGCGGGCCGGGATTGCCCAGCCCGACGACGAGGGCGGTGCCGTCGC
>NZ_PCZU01000151.1:0-4310 GCF_002887785.1 Rhodococcus sp. ENV425 | reverse complement strand
CCGGTGGGGGCTCAGGCCTCCTCGGCCTCGGCGGCCTCGCCCTCCGCGGTCTCGCCCTCCATCGCGGCGGCGGTCGGTGCGGCGACCACGTTCACCAGCAGCAGCTCCGGGTCGCCCTGCAGGGTCGCACCGGCGGGCAGCTGCACGTTGTTCGCGAGGATCTGGGTACCGGCCTCGACACCCTCGATGGACACCTCGACCTGCTCGGGCAGGTTCAGGGCGTCGGCCTCGAGCTGGACGGTGCTGACCTCGTTGACGACCAGGGTGCCGGAGGCGGCCTCGCCGGTGACCACGAGCGGGACCTCGACGGTGACCTTCTCGCCCTTCTTCACGACGAGCAGATCGGCATGCTCGATGTAGTTGCGGATCGGGTGCACGACGACCGACTTGGTCAGCGCCAGCTCCTCGCCGCCGTCGACCTCGAGGGTCAGCAGGGCGTTGGTGCCGTGGGCGCGCAGCACGGCCGCGAATTCACGGGCCGGGAGGGCGAGGTGCTTGGGGTCCGTGCCGTGGCCGTACAGAACGGCGGGGACCTGACCGTCGCGGCGGGCGCGGCGGGCGGCACCCTTGCCGAACTCGGTACGGACGGCGGCTACGAGACGGTTTTCGTCGGACATGCTGAAAGGCTCCTACGCATATGGCTCGAACTGGGGCGGTCTTCCCGGCGAGGGGCGACGCGCGCGGCCAGGAGCGTGGACACGCTCGAGCGGAGCCGCAGCCGCGTCGATCACGGTGAGCCAGCGATTTCGCGGTTCACCCTCGCCGAGACAACTCGAACGACTCTACCGGATCCGCCCGGGCCAGTCGAACGCCGCCCTGCGCTCAGCCGCGCGCGGCGGCGGTGCCCGCCCGCCGGCCGAAGAAACTGCCGTCGCCGAGGGAGATGCCGCTGCAGTATCCCCACGCCGACAGCCCGGCCGCCGCCCGTCCCGCCGCGAACAGCCCCGGGATCGGCGTGCCGTCGACGTGCAGCACCTCCGAGTCCAGACTCGTGCGCAGGCCGCCGAGCGTGAACCCGCCGGTCATGCCGCGCAGGTCGATCGCCGCGACGGGCGAACCGATCGGCTTCACCCATTCGCGCTTCTTGCCCAGCAGCGGGTCCTCGCCCCGTGCGGCGTGCCGGTTGTACAGCTGCACCGTGGACTGCAGCGCCTGCTCGGGCAGACCCATCTCGGCCTCGAGGTCGGCGACGGTCTCGCACACCCATTTCGGCTGATGCCGCAGCTGCTCCGACGACGTCGGGGCTGCGATCCCCGCCTCGTACGCCGCCTCGTCGATGACGAGGAACGCCTCGTTGTCGTTCTTCAGCAGGGTCAGCTGACCGATGCGGCCCGGGTAGGTGTCCTCGGGCACGTATCGCTGGCCGCGCCCGTTGACGAGAATGCCGCGCGCGATCAGCTGAGGATCACAGAAGAACGCCACCTCGGTCGCGTTCATGTGCGCGAGGTCGGCGCCGAGGGCTTGCGCCATCCGGATCGCCCGGCCGTCGTGCTCCTCGATCGACGCGGCGGGACGGCCCACCAGATGCGGCGCGTACGCCCGCACCATGTCGTCGTTGTAGGCGAAGCTGCCCGTGGCGAGAACGACCCCTCGGCGCGCCCGGATCGCCAGGTCGGTGCCGTACCGCTTGGCCAGCAGCCCGACCACCCGTCCGGACGCATCGGTGACGAGGGTCTGCACCCGCACGTCGTACTCGGCGCGGACCCCGAGCGCGGCGGCCTTCTCGGCGAGCGGCTTCATGAGCATGTAGCCGCCGCCCTGCTCGCCGGTGCGCTTGTTGCTCATCTGCGGCACGTGACCGCGCGGCGCGGGCCGGGCGACGGTGTGGAACGGCGCCGCGTTCTCCCCGCCGGTGTACTGCAGGCCCGCGTCGGTGGGTGGCTCCCACCCGGGCTCGCCCCAGAACTCGTGCTTGAACGGCACCCCGCACCCGACGAGCCAGTCGAAGTGCGCGACGGAACCCGCGCAGTACGCGGCGATCTTCTCCTCGTCCACGCCCGGTCCGAGTGCCGCAGTCAGGAACGCGCGCATGTCGTCCACCGAGTCCTCGAACCCGCAGGCCCGCTGCACGGTCGTGCCGCCGCCGAGGTAGACGAACCCGCCGGCGAGGGCGGCCGCGCCGCCCCACCCGCCGGTGCGTTCCAGCACCAGCACGTCGGCTCCGGCGTCGGCGGCGCCGATGGCCGCGCAGACACCGGCGATGCCGTATCCGGCGATCACGACGTCGGCCTCGAGATCCCAGGCGGGGATCCGGTCGACGGGAACAGGACGGACGGGACTGGTCTCGGTCATCGCGATCCTCTCGAAGTGGTGCGGGGATTCGCACACCTTGACCACGCGACCTGGGGGAGCGGTACCGGCTGTCCCGGTTGCCGGGACGGTCAGGACCGGGTGAGCGACCGCACGGCCGCCAGGAACCGGTCCACGTCGGCGGGGGAGACGAAGTAGTGCGGGGAGGCCCGCACCACCGACTCGAGCCGTCGCGCCGACATCTCGAGCAGCGTCGAGCCGCGCCCGCTGACCGTGACCGTGATCGCCTCGGCGGCCAGCGCCTCGCGCAGGTGCGCCGGATCCCAGCCGTCGACGGTGAACGAGACGATGCCGCTGTGTTCCTTGCCGAGGTCGCGCACGGCCACGCCGGGGATCCGGCCCAGCCCGTCGCGCAGGTGCTCGGCCCGGTAGGCGACCGCCTCGGTCACCGCGTCGACACCGAAGTCGAGCAGGTAGTCGACGGCGGCGCCGAGCCCGAGGCGGGCGGCGACGTTGGTCTCCCACAGCTCGAACCGCGTCGCGTCGTCGGCGACCCGGTACTCGTCCGGGGCCGTCCACTGCGCGCTGTGCAGGTCGAGCACGGCCGGTTCGAGCTCGGTGATCAGCCGGGGGCGGACGTAGAGGAAGCCGGTGCCGCGGGGTCCGCGCAGCCACTTGCGACCGGTCGCGGAGAGCGCGTCGACGTCGAACTCGGGCACGCTCACCGGCAGCTGGCCGACGGACTGGCACGCGTCGAGCAGCACCAGCGCACCGACCTCGTGCGCGGCGTCGGCCACCTCCCGCACCGGGTTGACGAGCCCGCCGTTGGTCGGGGCGTGCACGACGGACACCAGCTTGACCCGCTCGTCGAGGGTGCGGCCGAGGGCGTCGACGTCGATCCGGCCGAGCGCGTCGGTGGGCATCGTCTCTACCGTCGCGCCGGTCGCGCGGGCGCGCTGCAGCGCGGAGACGGCGTTGCTGGCGTATTCGGAGCGGGTGAGCAGGATCCGGTCGCCCTCGCCGAGCGGCACCGAGTAGAAGAAGCTCGCCCACGCCCGGGTGGCGCTCTCGACCAGCGCGATCGACGACGCCTCCGCGCCGATCAGCCGCGCGATCGAGGTCTTCACCGCGGCGAGGTCACCGGCGCGTTCCGCGGCCGCGACGTACCCGCCGACCTCGGCCTCGCGCCGCAGATGCGCGACGGTCGTCTCCAGCACCGGGGTGGGCGGCAGCGACGAGCCCGCGCTGTCGAGGAAGACCCGGTCGAAGCAGCCGGGCGTGTCCCGACGGGCGCGTTGCAGGTCGAGCATCGAGGACGTACCTCCCGTTCATGTCTTCGTGGTTGGAATGTACGCGTGAGCGAACCGACACCCCTGCAGCGCCGGCTCGGCACCGGTGACGCCGTCGCCATCGGGCTCGGCGCGATGATCGGGGCGGGGGTGTTCTCGGCGTTCGCGCCGGCCGCCGCCGCGGCCGGCGCGGGCCTGCTCGTCGGCCTGGCCGTCGCCGCGGTCGTGGCGTACTGCAACGCCACGTCGTCGGCGCAGCTCGCCGCGCAGTATCCGACGTCCGGCGGCACCTACGTGTACGGCCGGGAACGGCTCGGGCCGTGGTGGGGCTTCGTGGCGGGCTGGGGCTTCGTGATCGGCAAGACCGCCAGCTGCGCGGCGATGGCCTTGACCTTCGCCGCCTACGCCGTGCCGGAACCGTGGCGGCGGCCGGTCGCCGTCGCCGCGGTCCTCGCCCTGACCGCCGTGAACTACCGGGGCATCACCCGCACGGCCCGGCTCGCGCGCATCATCGTGGCGCTGGTGCTCGTCGCCCTCGCCGTGGCGGTGACGGCGAGCTGGGCCGGCCCCGGGGCACAGCCCGCCGATCCGTTCGGCCCCGTCGGCGGCGGCGCGTACGGGGTGCTGCAGGCGGCCGGCCTGCTGTTCTTCGCCTTCGCGGGCTACGCGCGGATCGCAACGCTCGGTGAGGAGGTGCGCGAGCCGCGCCGGACCATCCCGCGCGCGATCGTCGGCGCCCTCGGATTCGTGGTGCTGCTCTACGCCGTCGTC
>NZ_PCZU01000150.1:188-7075 GCF_002887785.1 Rhodococcus sp. ENV425 | reverse complement strand
GAGGCCACCACCCGCCGGGACACCGCCGACGAGCCGGTCACCGAACGCACCCTGTGGGACGCGCTCGACGCGGGCGAGGACCCCACGGTGGACGTCGCCGACGACCCGGCCGCCGATCGAGGGGGAGAGGGCGGCGCCGACGATTCGGGGACCCGCCGCACGGGCCGGTGAGCGCGCACACTACTCTTCAAGAAACTCCGATGAGTTTTCTCACATCGGATTGACAGGGGCGAAAGGACTTCGAGCCACGATGACAGTTCTCGACTCGATACTCGAAGGGGTGCGCGCCGACGTCGCCGCCCGGGAGGCGGTCCTCGACTTCGCCGCGGTCAAGGCCGCCGCTGCTGCCGCGCCCCCGCCGATCGACGCCAAGGCCGCGTTGCTCGAGCCGGGAATCGCCGTCATCGCCGAGGTCAAGCGGGCCAGCCCGTCGAAGGGGGCGCTCGCCGACATCACCGACCCCGCCGAACTCGCCAAGGCCTACGAGGCCGGCGGTGCCCGCGCGATCAGCGTGCTCACCGAGCAGCGCCGCTTCCAGGGCAGTCTCGACGATCTCGACGCCGTGCGGCGCGCGGTGCGGATCCCGGTGCTGCGCAAGGACTTCATCGTCGGCCCGTACCAGATCCACGAGGCGCGTGCCCACGGCGCGGACATCGTGCTGCTCATCGTCGCCGCGCTCGAGCAGCCCGTGCTGACGTCGCTGATCGACCGCGTCGAATCTCTCGGCATGACGGCGCTCGTCGAGGTGCACACCGAGGAGGAGGCGACCCGTGCCCTCGAGGCCGGCGCCACCGTCATCGGGGTCAACGCCCGCAACCTCAAGACCCTCGAGGTCGACAAGAGCACGTTCGCCCGCATCGCGCCGGGACTGCCGACCGAGGTCGTCAAGATCGCCGAGTCCGGCGTGCGCGGTCCCTCCGACCTGCTCACCTACGCCGGCGCGGGTGCCGACGCGGTGCTCGTCGGCGAGGGACTGGTGACCAGCGGCGACCCGCGCCACGCGGTCGCCGAACTGGTCACCGCCGGCACCCATCCGTCCTGCCCGAAGCCCGCACGCTGACCGCATTCCGGCGCGGCGCCGACGGGCCGGACCCGGCGACGGGCCGGGGCCGCCGTTGGGGCAGACTGGACGGGTGAGCACAGACGATCCCGTACTTTCCGCCAAGGGCCGCGGTCTGCCCCGCATGAGCGCCGCAGTGGCCGAGCACACCGCGCACGAACCCGACCCCGGCGGCCACTTCGGGGTCTTCGGCGGCCGGTTCGTCCCCGAGGCGCTGATGGCGGTGATCGAGGAGGTCACCGCCGAATACGACAAGGCGCGGGTCGACAACGGATTCCTCGACGAACTCGATCGGTTGCAGCGCGACTACACCGGCCGGCCCTCCCCGGTGTACGAGGCCAAGCGGCTGAGCGAACACGCCGGCGGCGCCCGGATCGTGCTCAAGCGCGAGGATCTCAACCACACCGGCTCGCACAAGATCAACAACGTGCTCGGGCAGGCCCTGCTCGCCCAGCGGATGGGCAAGACCCGGGTCATCGCGGAGACCGGTGCCGGGCAGCACGGCGTCGCCACCGCCACCGCCTGCGCCCTGCTCGGCCTCGACTGCGTCGTCTACATGGGCGAGGTCGACACCGAGCGGCAGGCCCTCAACGTCGCCCGGATGCGCCTGCTCGGCGCCGAGGTCGTCGCCGCGACCAGCGGTTCGCGCACCCTCAAGGACGCGATCAACGAGGCCATGCGCGACTGGGTCACCAATGCCCACAACACCTACTACTGTTTCGGCACCGCCGCCGGCCCGCACCCGTTCCCCATGATGGTGCGCGACTTCCAGCGCATCATCGGCCTCGAGGCGCGCGCGCAGGTGCAGGCGCTCACCGGCCGGTTGCCCGACGCCGTCACCGCCTGCGTCGGCGGCGGATCCAACGCCATCGGCATCTTCCATGCCTTCATCGACGACCCCGGTGTCCGCCTGGTCGGCTTCGAGGCCGGCGGCGACGGGGTGGAAACCGGGCGGCATGCCGCCACCATCACCGGCGGCACGCCCGGCGCGCTGCACGGCGCCTACTCCTACCTGCTGCAGGACGAGGACGGCCAGACCATCGAGTCGCACTCGATCTCCGCCGGCCTGGACTACCCCGGCGTCGGACCCGAGCACTCCTACCTCAAGAACATCGGCCGCGCCGACTACCGGCCCGTCACCGACGCCGAGGCCATGGAGGCGTTCTCGCTGCTCTCGCGCACCGAGGGCATCATCCCCGCCATCGAGTCGGCGCACGCCGTCGCCGGGGCCCTGAAGCTGGGCCGCGAACTCGGCTCCGGCGCCGTCGTGCTGGTCAATCTGTCCGGCCGGGGCGACAAGGACGTCGACACCGCCGCGCGGTGGTTCGGGCTCCTTCCCGCCGACCCCGCCACCTCCGACACGACGGAAGGATCCGCGCAGTGAGCGCCCAGCAGCCGCAGTCCCGCCTCGGTGAGGTCTTCGCCCGATGCAAGGCCGAGAACCGCGCCGCGCTCGTCGGCTACCTGCCCGCCGGATACCCCGACCTGCCGCGCTCGATCGAGGCGTTCGAAGCGCTCGTGCAGGCCGGCTGCGACATCGTCGAGGTCGGCATCCCCTACAGCGACCCGGTGATGGACGGACCCACCATCCAGGCCGCCGCCGACGAGGCGCTCACCGCGGGCTTCCGGGTGCGGGACGTGTTCCGCGTCGTCGAGGCCGTCGCCGCGGCCGGCGGCCACGCCGTCGTGATGACCTACTGGAACATCGTCCTCAAGTACGGGATCGACGAATTCGCCCGCGACCTCGCTGCCGCCGGGGGACTGGGGATCATCACCCCGGACCTCATCCCCGACGAGGCCGAGCAGTGGATCGCGGCGGCGGACCGGCACGGGCTCGACCGCATCTTCCTGGTCGCCCCGTCGTCGACCGCCGAGCGCCTCGTCATGACCGTCGACTCCTGCCGCGGGTTCGTCTACGCCACCTCCACGATGGGCGTGACCGGCGCCCGCGACGCCGTCTCCGACATGGCGCCCGAACTCGTCGCCCGGGTGCGGGAGCACTCGCAGATCCCCGTGGGTGTCGGCCTGGGCGTGCGGTCCCGGGAACAAGCCGCGCAGATCGCCGCCTACGCGGACGCGGTGATCGTCGGCTCGGCGCTGGTGGCCGCCGTGGCGCAGGGCCCCGACGCGTTGCGCACGCTCACCACGGAACTCGCGGAGGGCGTGCGCTCGGCTAGCGTGGCCACGTGACCTCCACCGCCGTACCCGCCGCCGCTACCGTCCTGGCGTATCTGCCCAGTCCACCGCAGGGGGTGTGGTACCTCGGGCCGATCGCGCTGCGGGCCTATGCCCTGTGCATCATCGTCGGGATCGTCGTCGCCATCTTCTGGGGCGACCGCCGCTGGGTCGCCCGTGGCGGCGAGCCGGGCACCGTCCTCGACGTCGCCGTGTGGGCGGTGCCGTTCGGCCTGATCGGAGGGCGCCTGTACCACGTCGCCACCGACTGGCAGAAGTACTTCGCTGCGGGCGCCGACCCGGTCGACGCGCTGAAGATCTGGCAGGGCGGGCTGGGGATCTGGGGGGCAGTCGCCCTCGGTGGGGTCGGCGCCTGGATCGGGTGCCGTCGCCGCGGCATCCCCCTGCCCGCCTTCGGTGACGCGCTGGCCCCGGCGATCCTGCTGGCCCAGGCCATCGGCCGGCTCGGCAACTGGTTCAACCAGGAACTCTACGGTCGAGAGACGACCGTGCCGTGGGGCCTCGAGATCTACGAGCGTCGCAACGACGCGGGACAGACCAGCCCGGACCTGATCGACGGGATCTCCACCGGGCAGGTCGCGGCGGTGGTGCATCCGACGTTCCTGTACGAGCTGGTGTGGAACCTGCTCGTCGTGCTGCTGCTCGTGTTCGTCGACCGGCGCTTCCGTATCGGACACGGCCGGCTGTTCGCGCTCTACGTGGCCGGATACAGCGCGGGCCGGTTCTTCGTCGAACTCATGCGGTCCGATCCGGCCACCGAGATCGCCGGTATCCGGATCAACTCCTTCACCTCCGCCATCGTGTTCGTCCTCGCCGTCGCCTACGTCGTCTTCGCCCGCAAGGGTCGCGAAGCGCCGGAGGAACTGAAGTCCCGTCACCCGCACGGCGCCACCGCAGCCGCAGTTGCAGCCGATGCCACCGCAACCGGCGACGGGATCGGAGACGGTGGGGCGGCCGACGACGAGAAGCGGGACGGCGCATCCGGGCCCGTGGCATCGGCCGAGGCCGGCGGTAAGGTCGAGACAGGTAGGCGCAGCGAGAACGGAGGGGACAAGTCGTGACCACATCCGACGCGGGATCCCCGGACCCCACGGGCCCGGATCTGCGGAAGAAGGACGAGACGTCCGCCGGACCGGACCTGCGCAAACAGTCCGACGCCGAGGCCGCCCCCGCTGCCGGGTCGAGCGCCGCGCCGCAGGGCGGCGAGCCGGCCCCCACCGCGGAGCTGCCCACGTTCGGCGGCACCGCCGACTACGATCCGACCGCCCAGGCGTCGCTGTCCGTTCCGCCGCCCACCACCGAGTCGACCGCGCCCACATGGGGCACGGCCGGACCGGGCTGGGACACCTACTCCGGAATGGGCAACGGTCCCGGCTGGGGCACCACGCCGAGCTATCCACCGCCGTCGAGCGAAGCGCAGTACGGCACCGCACACACCGGCGGGACCGAGGCGCCGACCGGCGGGCAGTACGCCGGCAGCGGACCCGTCTACGGGGCCCCCGACCCGCAGTTCCAGAGCGGGCCGCAGCACCCGTCCCCGGGCGGGCCGGGCTACGGTCCCACCGGCGGCTACGGTCCCACCGGCTACGGCGCCTACGGCGATCCCTCCGCGCCGTACGGACGGGATCCGGCGACGGGCGAGCCCTACTCCGACAAGTCGAAGACCACCGCGGGCCTGTTGCAGCTGCTGCTGCCCTTCGTCGGGATCTGCGGGGTCGGGCGGCTCTACCTCGGAAGCACCGCGGTCGGCCTCATCCAGCTCCTGGGGCTGTGGATCGGCGGACTGCTGACCATCCTCCTGGTCGGCTTCGTGATCATCCCGGTGATCTGGGTGTGGTCCGTCATCGACGGGATCATGATGCTCACCGGCAGCGTCCGCGACTCCGACGGCCGCCCGCTGCGGCCCTGACCCACCCACCCGACGGCCGGTCGCGCCTCTCGCGCGGCGGGCCGTCGCGCGCGTAGACTGGCCGCCACCGGGACCGATCCCCGGTTCGATCGTCGGGCGGAACTGGTCCGGCCACCCATACCGCAGCGCACGCCCGTCGTGGCGACCCCGTCGGGGCCGCCCATCCGACGACGCGCGACGTCGCCGCCACACCGGCGACGTGGAGGTGGACCGGTGCGGCATTCCGGGATGCCCGAGGCCCGCGGACTCTACGACCCCGACCGCGAATCGGATTCCTGCGGCGTGGGCGCGATCGTCGACCTGCGCGGCCGCAGCACCCACCGCACCGTCGCCGACGCACTCACCGCGCTGCGCAACCTCGGCCACCGCGGCGCCTGCGGTCGCGAACCCGCCAGCGGTGACGGCGCCGGCATCACCCTCGCGGTCCCCGCCGCGCTCCTCGACGCCGTCACCGGCTTCGAACTCCCGCCGCCGGGGTACTACGCCACCGGCCTGTGCTTTCTGCCCCGCGACCCGCGGCGCCGGGCGACGGCGCGACGGCGGATCCACGCGCTCGCGGCCGAGGAGGATCTCCAGATCCTCGGCTGGCGCGAGGTTCCCGTCGACCCGTCCGGCCTCGGGCGCACCGCCGGAGCGTGCCGACCCCACATCAGCCAGCTGTTCGTCGCCGCCCCCCGCACGGGCGGCGTCCGGCCCGCCGGCGTGGACCTCGACCGGCGGGTGTATCCGCTGCGGCGCCGCGCCGAGCACACCGGCGACGTCTATTTCCCGTCGCTGTCCGCCCGCACCGTCGTCTACAAGGGCATGCTCACGGCACAGCAGTTGCCGGCGTTCTTCCCCGACCTGCGCGATCCGCGCTGCGCCAGCCCGATCGCGCTCGTGCACAGCCGTTTCTCCACCAACACCTTCCCGTCGTGGCGGCTCGCCCAACCGTTCCGGTACAGCGCCCACAACGGCGAGATCAACACGATCCGCGGCAACCGCAACCGGATGCACGCCCGCGAGGGACTCCTGCGCACCGGCCTGCTGCCCGGCGACCTGACCCGGTTGTTCCCGGTCTGCGCCCCCGACATGTCGGACTCGGCCTCCCTCGACGAGGTCCTCGAACTGCTCCACCTCGCCGGGCGCTCGCTGCCGCACGCGGTGACCATGCTCGTCCCGCCCGCATGGGAGAACGAGCCCGACCTCGATCCCCGGCGACGCGCCTTCCACCGCTTCCACGCCGCGCTGCTCGAACCGTGGGACGGGCCGGCGTGCCTGCCCTTCACCGACGGACGGCTGTTCGGTGCCGTGCTCGACCGCAACGGGCTGCGACCCGGCCGGTGGTGCCGCACCGCCGACGACCGCGTCCTGTTCGGCAGTGAAACCGGAATCCTCGACCTGCCACCGGAACACATCGTGCACAAGGGCCGACTCGAGCCGGGCCGGATGCTCCTCGTCGACACCGTCGCCGGCCGCATCGTGCCGCCCGACGAACTGCTCGACACCCTCGCTGCCGCCCACCCCTACGGTCGGTGGCTGCGTGACGGGCAGATCGACCTGGCGGATCTGCCCCGCCCGGGCGGGCACCCCGCCCCGGACCACGACCAGGGCCGGACGCACCGGCTGTTCGGGTACACCCGCGAGGACCTCGAGGTGCTGCTCGAACCGATGGCCGCGACCGGTGCCGAACCGCTCGGCTCAATGGGCGCCGACATCGCCCCCGCGGTGCTGTCGCCGCGT
>NZ_PCZU01000150.1:0-136 GCF_002887785.1 Rhodococcus sp. ENV425 | reverse complement strand
GGTCACCAACCCGCCGTTGGACGCGATCCGCGAACGGGTCGTCACCTCGATGCGGCGCGTCGCCGGCCCGGAGGACAACCTGTTCGACGCGTCCCCGAAGTCGTGCCGGCAACTGGTGCTGCCCGGCCCGGTCCTC
>NZ_PCZU01000020.1:53546-54482 GCF_002887785.1 Rhodococcus sp. ENV425 | reverse complement strand
ACCTACGCCTCCGCGTGGCGGGCCTTCACCACCTGGTGCCAGCGGGAAGGCCACACCGCGCTGCCGGCGCACCCGGTCACCGTCGCCGCCTACCTCGTCGCGTGCGCCGACACCGTCACCGAGGCGGGACAGCGGGCCTACGCCCCGGCCACCCTCGCCCATCGCCTCGCCGCGATCGCCCACCATCACCGCCAGACCGGCCACCCGAGTCCGACCGGCGACGACCTGGTCCGCCAGGCGATGTCCGGGATCCGCCGCGGCTACGCCACCGCCGGGGACCGGCCCCGCAGCCCGCGGGCCCCGTTGCTCACCGCCGACATCCTCGCCATCGTCGACAAGGCCCGCGCCGACTGCCGGGGCTGGGCCGACGAGGTGGTCGAACGCCGCGATGCTGCGATCCTGCTGCTCGGGTTCGCCGGGGCCTTCCGCCGCAGCGAACTCGTCGCCCTCACCTGCGGGGACGTCAGTTTGCACCGGCTCGACGGCCTGCACATCCGCCTCCGGAAATCGAAGACGGATCAGGAGGGCCGCGGCACGGTCCGGGCCTTGCCGTTCACGGCGTCGCACACGAGTTGTCCGCCGTGCGCGTGGCTGCGGTGGGCGCAGATGGTCGCCGCGTTCGACACCGGCGGCCGGCCCGGGGTCATCCGGCTGCTGCGGACTGCGGAGCCGTTCGCGGCGCACGTGTGCCGCGGCCCCCGTCCCCGCGCCGGGGGAGGAGTGCCGTTGTTGCGCGCGGTCCGTAAGAACGGCAACCTGTCGGCCACGGCGTTGTCGGGGGCGGCGGTGCACCACGCGATCCGCCGCCGCGCCGCACTCGCCGGCTACGACCCCGAGATCGTCCAGCAGCTCGGCGGGCATTCGCTGCGGGCCGGGTTCGTCACCCAGGCCTTCCGCAACGGCGCGAGCGTGCACGCCATCATGCGCCAGACCGGA